>JAKSOY010000047.1 GCA_024405255.1 Kiritimatiellia bacterium | reverse complement strand
TTCGATTGGGCGATTGGGCGATTGTCTGAAGATAGGAATATAAAAAGATGAAGCAAGTGTTTGGAAATCTGCGGTTGGAAAATCGCGTTGTCGATTTGACGGTTGAAAACGGTGTTTTCTCGGCGATTGAGGACCATGTGCCGGTTGTCGGCGAGGGGGCGGCTCGTCCGGTGATTCCGGCGTTCTACAATGGCCATACGCATCTGGCGATGAACCTCCTGCGCGGCTATGCGGACGACCTGGAGCTGATGCCGTGGCTGCAGGAGCACATCTGGCCGGCGGAGGCGCATCTCACGGACGAAATCGTCTACGCGGGTACGCGTCTGGCGATTCTCGAGATGATCCACAACGGCACCGTGTTCGCGAACGACATGTACTGGTTCGCGCCCGCCGTCGCGCGGGCTGCGGAGGAGATGGGCATTCGCTGTGCCGTGTCGATGCAGACGATCGAGACCGGCGGACCTGGCAAGAACGATCCGAAGAACATCGCTGCGAACAAGGCGCTCGAGCAGCTGCCGCGTTCGTCGGCGAGTCGGGTGTTCACCACGCTGGCGCCGCATGCGATCTACACGGTGTGCGAGTCGTCCCTGCGCGAACTCGCCGCGCGGGCGAAGGCCGAAGACACGTTCATCCACGTTCACGTGGCCGAGACGAAGTTCGAGTGCGAGACCTGCAAGAAGGAGCACGACGGACGCACGCCGATGGCCTACCTGAACGACTGCGGGCTCTTGGGCCCGAAAACGTTGATGGCGCATTGCGTGCATCTGACGGACGACGACATCAAGATCGTGCGCGACACGGGCGCGGTGATCGTCGAGAACCAGCAGAGCAACATGAAGCTCGTGAGCGGACTCTTTCCGTTCTCGCGCGCGCACGGCTGCCGGATGGCGCTGGGCACGGATGGCGCGAGCTCGAACAATTCGCTGTCGATGTTTGCGGAGATGAAGTGCGCGGCGCTCGCGGCCAAGATCGAAAGCGGCGATCCCACGGCGGCGCCTGCCGCCGAGATCTTCCGGTTGGCGACCCGCGGCGGCGCGCAGGCGATCGGACTCGATGCCGGCGAGATCCGCGTCGGCGCGGCGGCGGACTTCTCGATTCTCAATCCGAATGCGACGCCGCTTGTGCCGGGATTCAATCGCACGAGCGATCTCGTCTATGCGGCGGACTCGTCCTGCGTGGAGACCGTCGTGTGCGCGGGCCGTGTCCTGATGGAAGGCGGCGTCATTCCAGGTGAAGAGGAAATCCTCGCCGCCGCCCGCCGTGCGGCAACTGCCCTCACAAATCCGCTTGCGTGAGGCGCGATTTTAGGTTAAAATATTCACTTCGAACGAAACAAGGAGAGAATATGAATCGACGTCAATTTCTTGCTGGTAGCGCTTTGGCCGGGTTGGCCACGGCGATGCCGGTTGCTGCTGCCGAGTGTCCGCATGCGAAGGGGCTGCCGAAGCTGCCGTTGCCGAAGCAACAGGCGCAACTCAATCTCTGCCTTCAGTGGGGATTGATTCCGACGGCCGACGACGTGAATGCGAAGCTCGACTATCTTGAGCAGAATGATTTCCAGGCGGTCGAAGTGCCGTCGGGTCTCAGCTGGCTGAAGGACAAGGGATACAAGGTTGCCGAGTCTCTCAAGAACCGCAAACTGTTCCTGGCCACGGCGTGTGGTCCGAGCCGCTTCGACCGTGCGGACAAGGCGGCGAACGATCGCGAGGTCGAAGGCTTCTTCCCGGTGCTTGAAGTGCTGGGCGAGTTGAAGAGCGTCGGCCTCATCATCTGCCCGGCGCGCGGCAAGCCCGAGGTGGGCCTGAAGGAGCTGCGCGAAGATTTTGTGACGAACACCGGCAAGCGTCTCGCCGAGAAGGCGGCCGCCTGCGGTACGACGATCGTGCTTGAACCGCTGCAGCGTCGTGAAACGCCGTTCCTCCGTCAGGTGGCGGATGGCGCGAAGATGGCGCAGGAAATCGGCAAGGGCTGCACGGTGATGGGCGACTTCTGGCACATGTCCAAGGAAGAGCCGAACCAGTTCGCGGCGTTCATGAGCGCACGCGGCGTTCTCTCGCACGTGCACATCGCCTCGCTGGGCAGCCGCAAGATCCCGGGTACGGACGGTGCGCTCGACAACTATGTGGACGGTTTCCGCGGCCTCAAGCTGCTCGGCTATCGCGGGGCGGTTTCGGTCGAGGCGGGATTCCCGTCGATGGGCAAGAACGCGCAGGGCAAGGACATCTGGCCGAACAACGACCAGAAGCGCAAGATCTTCACCGACATGGTGAAGATGCTCCGCGACCAGTGGGCGCAGGCCTGATCAAATTGAAAATTGAGAATGGATAATGGAAAATGAGGTGTGAGGGATGCGTCTGAACACCCTTGTGCCTGTTCCAAATGATTTCAACTCGAAAAAGGAAAATCAAAATGACACGTAAAGACTTCATCAAGAGCTCCGCGCTGTTCGCGGGGGCGGTGAGTGCGCCGTCGATTCTCAAGGCCGAAGGCGCCAAGCGCGTTTTCAAGGTCGGTATCGTGGGCTGCGGCGGACGCGGTAACGGTGCGCTGGACAACATCAACCGTGCGGCGAAGATCCTGTGCAGTGAAGGGTGCAACGTCGAGATCAAGGTTGTGGCGGCGGCGGACTACTTCGTCAAGAAGGCCGAGCAGGTCGCGATCAAGTGGGGCTTCGACGTGAAGAACTGCTTCGGCGGGGCGAACGGCTACAAGAAGGTGATGGAAGTCAAGCCCGACATCGTGATCCTCACGACGCCGTTGAACTTCCGTCCGATCCATACGATGGCGGCGATTCAGGCCGGCATCAACGTGTTCGCGGAAAAGGGCGTGGCCGTCGATGGCGCCGGCTGCCGTCTGATGATCGGGGCGTCGCGTCTCGCGGCGAAGAAGGGCCTCACGATCGTGTGCGGTACGCAGCGTCGCCACCAGAAGGGCTATCGTCAGATCGCCGACATGCTTCAGAAGGGTCTTGTGAACCCGATCATCGGCGGTAACGTGTATTGGAACGGTGCGGTGCCGTGGGTGAAGGCGCGTGACAACGGCGAGTGCAATGCGTCCTATCTCTGCAAGAACTGGCTCAACTTCACCGAGCTTTCGGGCGACCACATCTGCGAACAGCACGTGCACAACATCGATATCGCGAACTGGTATCTCGGCCGCTATCCGAAGAGCGCGCTCGGTTTCGGTTCGCGTGCGCGCCGTCTGAGCGGAAACCAGTACGACTTCTTCAGCATCGACTTCGACTACGGCGACGGTGTGCACATCCATTCGATGTGCCGTCAGATCGACGGTTGCTCGGGCGGCGGCGTGCAGGAAGTCTTCCGTACGAAGGACTCCGTCATTGCGGCGGGTCATGCGGTGCGTCTGCTCAACGGCAAGAAGCTCGAGCTCGTGGGCGACTTCAAGGACGGCAATCCGTATGAAGTCGAACACTACGACTTGCTCCGTTCCATCATGAAGACGGGTCCGTACTACAACGAAGGCGAAGCCTGCGCGATGTCGACGGCCTGCGGCGTGATCGGTCGTATCTCGTGCTACACGGGTCAGATCGTGTCGCTCAAGTCGATCCTCGAGGACAAGAACAGCGCGTTCTACAACATGGACTGCGTGCCGCGTCCGGTGGACTTCGAAAAGGACGGCGATGTGGCGATGCCGGCGTGCGGCGACAACGAATGGGCGCTGCCGGGTAAGCCGTGGCGTGGATTCCCCGCGGGCACCAAGACCTATGCGAAGGCCACCTTTGGTGCGCCGCTCGGCTTCTAAGATGGGCCGCAAGGTTCTATTCTGGGGCCGGTTCGATCCGGGTTATTCGCGGAACCGCGTCTATGCGGCGCTGTTCCGCGAGCTCGGGTGGGACGTGGACTACTTCTTCGTGAAGTGGTTCCCGAAATTCGGCGATGTCGAGGCTGCGGTCCGCGGTCTCGACCGTCGGGGGCGTCCCGATCTCGTGTGGGTGCCGGTGTGCCGTCAGCGCGACATTCTCGCGGCTTGCCGCTGGGCCCACAAGCGCGGCATCAAGGTTCTCTTCGATCCGATGATCTCCGCGTGGGACAAGAAGGTGCTGGAGCAGGGCAAGTGGAAAGCCGACGAAACGCGCGCCAAGAAGCTGCATGCGCGTGAGACGGTGATGATGAACACGCCCGACATGGTCACCTGGGACACCTCGTGCCATCTCGAATTCTGTGCCAAGCAGTTCGGCGTTCCGCGCGAGAAGATGCGCGTGTTGCTGACCGGCACGGATGAGACCGTCTTCAAACCCGTTGAAGGATCTCTTGAAGATGTGAAAGGCGGACCTTTCCGCGTTCTCTACCATGGTGCCTATCTGCCGCTGCATGGAACTGAGTACATCGTCGAAGCGGCGCGGATGACCGAACAGGAAGGCATCCAGTGGGACTTCCTCGGCTGGGGTGCGTACAAGGCGGCGACCGAAGCGAAGGCGGCGGGAATTTCGAACATCCGCTTCCTCGACAAGGTGCCCTACGTCGACGTGCCGAAAGTCATTACGGCGCACGATGTGGTGCTGGGCGTTTTCGGCACGACGGAAAAGGCCTCGCGCGTCATCGGCAACAAAGTCTACGAGTGCATGGCGTGTGCGCGTCCGACAATCAACGAATTCTGCACGGGCTATCCGCCCGAGGCGAAAGACTGCAAGGCGATCAAGTTCGTGCCGCCGGGCGATCCGAAGGCGATTGCGGATGCCGTGCGGGCCTATCGTGACGACTGGGCGCATCGCGACGAGTATTTCGCCGCCGCGCGTTCTTTCTTCGAACAGCATCTCTCGATGCGCGTCATCAAAGACCAGCTCAAATCCATCCTCGACGCGACGCTGGGCGAAGGTTAAAGGTTAAAGATTAAAAGTTAAAGATTAACGAGGGTGGGGATGAAGGTAAAAATCGGCCATCCACCCGCACTCTGTATGGGAATGTGGATAACTTTGGCTTCGACTCTTAACCCCTTAACCTTTAATCTTTAATTTTTAACTTTTAATTTCTTTGATGTGGATTGGATTTATTCTCGCGAGCGCGTGCGTGCTCGCGTTTTATGACCTTGCGAAGAAGGCGAGCGTGCGGGAGAACGCCGTTCTGCCGGTATTGTTGATTTCGGCCCTTTGCGGGGCGATAGCCTATATCGGAGGACTCGCGGCGGCTGGCAGTCTTGTGTCATCCGTCGCGTGCGACGGACGTACCTTTGCGTTGACGGGCGTCAAGACGCTGATCGTCGCCACCTCGTGGATCCTGACCTACACGGCGCTCAAGACGCTGCCGATCACCATTGCCACGCCCATACGGGCGAGTGCGCCGGCGCTCGTGTTTCTCGTGGCGTTTTTCCTCTATGGGGAGCGTCCCACACTGGTACAGGCGTTGGGCATGTTCTGCGTGTTCGTGGGCTATTGGGCCTTCAACTGGGCGGGACGTCACGAAGGTATCGACTTTTTACGCAACCGGGCCGTCTGGTTCGCGCTGGGAGGCATGGCTTGCAGTGCGGCGTCGAGCCTCTGGGACAAATACCTTTTTCAAGTTGCGGCGCTGAAAGTCGAAACGGTCCAGTTCTGGTTCCAGGTTGATCTCGTCTGCTTCTACGGTCTGCTCCTGGCGGGCCAGCGACTCCTTGGTGTTGCCTGTGCGCCGTTCGAATGGCGGCGGACGATCCCGCTCGTCGGCGTGCTGCTCGCGCTGGCAGATTGGCTCTATTTTCACGGTCTTGCGTTTCCTGACGTGCCGATCTCCGTGGCGTCGCTCATGCGACGGTTCTCGGTGGTGATAACCTTTGCGCTCGGCGCGGTCTTCTTCCATGAACGTAATCTGCGTCGCAAGTCCCTCGCGCTCGTTGCGATCCTCGTCGGCGTCGCGCTCCTCTGCGTGCGATCTGCCTGTGATAGGGGCTAGCATTTGTGCCTAAATTATGCTATAATTGAATCTCCATGGAAAAAATTGACTTGGCGATGCAGAAGGCCGCGGTCCTGACGGAAGCATTGCCCTACATTCAGGACTTTAACGGTTCGACCGTTCTCGTGAAGGTCGGTGGCAGCGTGATGGAAAACGAGTCCAATCTCGTTTCGCTTCTTGCGGACATTGCCTTCATGGATGCGGTCGGGATGCACGTCGTGCTCGTGCACGGCGGTGGCAAGGCTATTTCGAAGGCCATCAAGGAAAGCGGCCATGAGCCGAAGTTCGTGGATGGTCTGCGCGTGACGGACGAGCCGACAATGGAAATCGTACGCCATACACTGAACAACGTCGTCAACGCCGATCTCGTCAAAAAGCTTCAGGCATTCAAGACGAATGCGCGGCCGCTGCACGGGAACTGGATGTTCACGGCGGAGAAGATCACGAATCCCGACCGCGGCTATGTGGGCGAACCCGTGGCGGTGGAGACGCGTTCGGTGAAGGAGATGCTCGATGCGGGCATCGTGCCGGTCATCACGCCGCTCGGGACGGGCCGTGACGGACATCTTTACAACATCAATGCCGATAGCGCCGCCGCAGCCCTCGCGAAAGCGCTCAAGGTGCGCAAGTTCGCCGTCGTCTCGGACGTTCCGGGACTGCTGCGCGACCCTGCCGACCCTTCGACGTTGATGGGAACGCTCCATCTCGACGAGGTGGCGGCGTTGAAGAAAGAGGGCGTCATCTCCGGCGGCATGCTGCCGAAGATCGAAGGTTGCGAGGACGCGATCCGGGCCGGTGTGCGCAAGGTGCATCTGGTTGACGGACGCATGCCTCATTCGCTGTTGTTGGAAATATTCACCCGCGAGGGTGTTGGAACGGAGATCACTGATGAGCAAGAGCACTGAAATTCTCGAAGAGTACAAGAAGTACCTGATGCCGACGTATTCCCCCACGATCGTCATCGACAAGGCGAAGGGGTCGCGCGTCTACAATCCCGAAGGAACGCTCTATTACGATTTCACGAGTGCCATCAGCTGCCACAATGTGGGTCACTGCACGGATGGTGTGGTGAAGGCCGTTCAGGCGCAGATCGCCAAGCTCGGCCACTGCTCGAACATTTTCGCGTCTGAACCGCAGGTGAAGCTTGCGAAGAAGCTGGTCGAGCTCTCGGGCCTCGAAGGCAAGGTCTTCTTCTGCAACTCGGGCGCGGAAGCGAACGAGGCGGCGATCAAGCTTGCGCGTCGCTGGGGCGCGTCGAACGGCGGCCGTTACGAGATCGTGACGATGCGCAACGGCTTCCACGGCCGTACGCTTGCGACGCTGACCGCGACGGGCCAGAGCTGGTGCCAGCAGGGTTTCGAGCCGCTGCCGGTGGGCTTTGCGTATGCGGACTTCAACGACCTTGAAAGCGTGAAGGCTGCGATCACCGACAAGACGGTCGCGATCCTGCTGGAAGCCGTTCAGGGCGAAGGCGGCGTGACGCCGGTGACGGAAGAATTCATGGCGGGCGTGCGGGCGCTCTGCGACGAGAAGAACCTCATCATGATCTGCGACGAAGTCCAGTGCGGCATGGGTCGTACGGGCAAGTGGTGGGGATGGCAGAACTACTCGGTGAAGCCGGACCTCTTCACGGTCGCGAAGTCCCTTGCGGACGGCATTCCGATGGGCGCGCTCGTGTCCAACGCGAAGTTCGCGGATGTCTTCACCCCGGGCAGCCATGGCTCGACGTTTGGCGGCAATGCGCTTTCGTGCGCGGCGGCGCTTGCGGTCATCAAGATCATCGAGGACGAGAAGCTGGTCGAGGCAGCGGCCCAGAAGGGGGAACTGCTTGCGGCTGGGCTGCGTAACTTCTCCGAGAAGTACGAAAAGGTGCTGGATGTGCGCGGACTCGGTCTCATGCAGGGCATGGTGATCGACGGCGATCCGAAGCCGGTTGTCGAAAAGCTTGCGGAATACAATGTGCTCGCTTTGACGGCGGGCGGCAACGTGGTGCGGTTCCTCCCCACGCTCTCGATGACGACGGAGCACATCGAAGAAGCCGTGGAAATGATGGGCGATGCGCTCGAAGAGCTTTACGCCGCCGAGTAAGTCTCTCATCACATCAGCGAAGGACCGAAACACGATCAGGAGAAAGGCGTAGGAAAGATGGCAGCTAAACGGCAGCGCAATCCGCGCATTCTCATTGTCACGCCGGAAATCACCTATCTTCCCGAAGGCATGGGAAACCTTGCCGGGAAGATGAGTGCGAAGGCGGGGGGCATGGCGGATGTTTCGGCTTCGCTTGTCGCGGCGCTTTTTGATCTTGGCGCAGACGTGCATGTGGCGCTGCCGCATTATCGGCGGATGTTCCATGAAGAAGCGGCGCAGCTCGTTGCCGACGAGTTGCGCGTCTACAAGAAGCGCATGCCGGAAGAACGCATCCATCTGGCAGAAGACCGCTGTTTCTACTATCGTGACCGCGTCTATTCGCAGAGCGGTGCGAATCCTCGTCTCGCGCTGGCATTCCAGCGCGAGGTGATCAATCATGTCATCCCCGAGGTGCGTCCGGATCTCATCCACTGCAATGACTGGATGACGGGTCTCATCCCCGCGGCCGCGCGGCAGATGGGCATTCCCTCTCTCTTTACCGTCCACAACATCCATACGCACAAGCTCACGCTGGCGCAGATCGAGGATGCCGGCATCGATGCGGCCGGGTTCTGGGGAAACCTCTACTACGAGACGCCCCCGTGGGACTATTTCAGCGCGCGTGACACAGACGCCGTTGATTTGCAGACGTCCGGCATTTTCAGTGCGCATTTCATCAATACGGTTTCGCCCACGTTCCTGCGTGAGATCATTGACGGTTGGCATGGATTCATTCCCGATTCCATCCGTAATGAGATTCGTGCCAAGGCGAATGCCGGGTGTGCGGCGGGTATTCTCAATGCGCCCGATCTTTCGGACAATCCGGTGACGGACGACAAGATTCCGTACAAGTATGGTCCTGAGAACCACGTGGAGATGAAGCGCAAGAACAAGCTGGCCCTGCAGCATGCGCTGGGACTCGAAGAGAATCCGAATGCGCCGTTGTTCTTCTGGCCGTCGCGGCTCGACCCGGTTCAGAAGGGGCCGCAGCTGCTGACGGACATCCTCTATCGTTTCCTCGACAAGCATTGGGCGAGCGGCGCGCAGATCGCGGTGATTGCGAATGGCGCCTTCCAGCAGCATTTCCGCGACATTCGTTCGTTCCATGGTCTTGATCGCCGTTTGGCCGTGAGCAATTTCGACGGACGTCTCTCGCAGCTTGGTTTTGCCGCGTCCGATTTCATGCTGATGCCGTCGTTGTTCGAACCGTGTGGGCTGCCGCAGATGCAGGCGCCGATCTACGGTTCGCTGGCGATCGTGCACAACACGGGCGGTTTGCACGATACGGTCGAACCGCTGGACATTGCGAACCATCGCGGCAACGGGTTCGTGTTCGACACATACGATTCGAACGGACTCTTCTGGGCGATGGACCAGGCGATGAATTTCTGGTCGCATCCGCAGGATGTTCGGGCGCATGAGATTTCGCGGATTATGTCCGACTCGCTCAAGCGTTTCAATCACGAGGCGTGCGCGCGCGACTACATCGCGCTCTATGAGCGGATGCTCAATCGCTCGTTGGTGAAGAAGAACTACGCCGTCGTTCGTTGACGAGCAGGAATTTTGCGATGGCGGCAGAGTGTCAAGAGTGGCTTGATCTTCATCCGGATCCTGCGCACGTCAAGCGTGAGCGCGAGAAGGCGCGCCAGTTGCGTGCGACCCCGTGGTGGAAGGCGCAGCTGCAGCGTGGCGTGTGCCACTATTGCGGACAGAACGTCGGCGCGGCGAATCTGACGATGGACCATGTCGTGCCGGTGGCGCGTGGCGGCAAGTCGACCCGCGGCAACTGCGTGCCGTGCTGCAAGGAATGCAACAACAAGAAAAAAGCCTTTACCCCCGCCGAGCAGATCCTCAAAGACCTCGGCTTTGACTGACCGCCGACTGGAAGTCGAACGCAGTTCGGTCTTTCTCCTGCGCGGAGTTTATGGTATAATAGTGGTTATGAACAAGCCCACTATTGATGTCGCCTATGTGGCGGAATTGGCGCGACTGGAACTGACCGAGGAAGAGAAGTCCGTTTTCCAGCCGCAGCTTGAGAATATCGTCAAGTACGTTGAGAAGATTGCGTCCGTGGATATCGACGGCGTGCCGCCGATGATGCATGGTCGCGAGATCGTGAACGCCTTCCGTGAAGACGTCGTGCGTCCTTCGCTCGATCGCGAAGCCGCGCTTGCAAACGCGCCGGCTCGTACGGGCGACGAGTTCATGCTGCCGAAGATTGTCGAAGGCGCGGAAAGCTAAGTAAAGGGTTGTTTCCAATGGATCTGTACAAGCTTGGAATTAAGCAGGCCCGCGAAGGGCTCGCGAAAGGCGAATTCACGAGTGTCGAGTTGATGCAGTCGATCATCGACCGCGTCCATGCGGAGAACGAGCGCATTGGCGCGTATCTGACGTTCGACGAAGAAGCCGCGTTGGCGGAGGCGAAGGCGAATCCGCAGGGCGTGCCGTTGGCGATCAAGGACCTCATCAACGTGAAGGGACAGCCCTGCACGTGCGGCTCGAAGATTTTGAAGGGCTACGTGAGCCCGTACGACGCGACGGTGATCAAGAACATCCGCAAGGGCGGTTTCGTGCCGGCCGGTCGTGTGAACATGGACGAATTCGCGATGGGGTCGTCCACGGAAAACTCGGCGCTTGGAACGACGCGCAATCCGTACGATACGACGCGTGTGCCGGGCGGCAGTTCGGGTGGCAGCGCGGCCGCGGTGGGTGGCGACCTCTGCATTGCGGCGCTGGGTACGGATACAGGCGGGTCCATCCGCCAGCCGGCGAGTTTCTGCAACTGCGTGGGCCTCAAGCCGAGCTACGGCCGCGTGAGCCGCTTCGGCGTGACGGCGTTTGCAAGTTCGCTCGACCAGGTGGGGCCGATGACGAAGAGCGTCGAAGATGCGGCGCTTTTGCTGCAGGCGCTTGCGGGCCACGATGAGATGGATGGTACAACGCCGGATCTTCCGGTGCCCGACTATGCGAAGGCGCTGGAAGGCGCAAGCATGAAGGGCGTCAAGCTGGGGTTGCCGAAGGAATATTTCATCGACGGCATCGAACCGGAAGTGAGACGTCTGACGGAAGAGGCGATCAAGCGCTGCGAGGAAGCCGGCGCGGAGATCGTCGAGGTGTCGCTGCCGCATACGGACTACGCGATGGCCGTCTACTACATCGTGGCGCCGGCGGAGGCAAGTGCGAACTTGGCGCGATTCGACGGCGTGCGCTATGGACACCGCTCGGAGAAGAGCGACAACGTGTTCAACCTCTACGCGCGCAGCCGGTCCGAGGGGTTTGGTCCGGAAGTCAAGCGCCGCATCATCATGGGCACCTACGTGCTTTCGAGCGGCTATTCCGATGCCTACTATGTGCGTGCGTCGAAAGTGCGTACGCTTATCCGCCGCGATTTCGAGCAGGTGTTCCAGAAGGTCGATGCGCTCATCTCGCCCGTCTCGCCGACGGCCGCGTTCAAACTGGATGCCGTGCAGGATCCGCTCACGATGTATTTGAACGACCTTTTCACGATTCCGGGTTCGCTGGCGGGCAACTGCTCGTTGAGCGTGCCGATGGGCTTCACGAATCCCACGGCCGACGCGCCCGCGCTGCCAGTCGGCGTGCAGTTCATCTGCGACGGCTATTGTGAAGACAAGTTGCTCAGAATCGCAAAGGCCTACGAAGATCTGCGGAGTTGATTGACATGGTGAAGTTGATGCAAAGGAAGCAAACGGTACTTGGACTTGCCGCCCTGATGCTGACCCTCGCGGGGCTGGGGGCAGAGGTTCCGGACTCGTTTGTCGTGCCGGCCGTGACGAACGTGGCCACGTTCCTCGTACAAGTCACGAACAGCACGTCCTTTGCACTTCTGCCGACCAATCAGCTGCTGGTGCTGGACGTGCCGACGACGACGAACACGGCCGATCTTGCGCTCGCCGCGGCTACGACGAATGTCGCTGCGCTGTTGCCGCCGGGAACTGTTCCCGCGGCTCCCGTGGTGGCGCCGGTCGTGACGAATGCGACCGGCGACGTGCGTGCGCTGCCATCGGTGCTGGCGCATACAAACACGAATGTGGCGGAAGGCGTGCTGGGCGTTCTGTCGCCCGAGGCCGCCGCGGCTTTCACCAATCCCTATTTCGACGTGGCGACGAATGCGTTGCCGTCGGCGGGCGGACTCTCCCCTCAGGCGGTGACGAATCTCGTGCAGGCCGCGGTGGCGGGAAGCGTCAAGAAGGCGGCGATGGATGCCGTGGTCGAGTCGGTGAATTCCGTCAATGCGGCGGCGGCCAATGTGGTGGCCGCAGAGACGCGTCGTCGGATTGCCACGCGTACGTTCAAGTTGCAGCATGCCTCGGCCGAGGCGGTGGCGGAACGGTTCAACCAGATGTGGAACGGCGACTTCGGCATCGGCTGGAAGGTGACGAAGATCGCGCAGCCGTTCCCCGAGTCGAACGTGGTGATGGTTACGGCGCCCGGGGCCATTCTCGAGGCGTGCGAACAGGCCATACAAGCCATTGACATCGAACCGCGCCAGATCTACATCGAAGCGCGTTTCGTCGAACTTGAAAACTCGGCCGTGCACAAGCTCGGTATCGACTGGTCGATGCTGGACGGCATGGGCGGTACGGCGTCCTTCGGCGGTGGTATCGACAAGCGCAACATCGGCAATGCCGTGCAGAACTACCAGCGAAAGCTGACCGGGGCGAATGAATCCACGAGCTACGATGTCGCGAGTAGCACCCAGACCAAGACGAGCAGCAGATCCTGGTCGCGCGCGTCGGATGGTACGTCGACCGAAAGCGAGACGCAGTCGCAGAGTTCGACGGTCAGCGGTCGCGACGGAGGTGTCGAGTATTTCACGGGTACGCTCTCCTTTACGGACATGTCGCTCGTCCTGAGTGCGCTCGATACGAGCAGTGACGCGCGCATCTTCTCGAACCCGAAGATCATCGTCGAAAATGGCAAGAAGGCGACCGTCGATATGACCGAGAAGTATCCGAACGTGGCGATCGCCGCCAAACGTACGTTGAACGGCAATTCGGAGTCTCTCGACCTTGATATGAAGATGGTGCAGATTCCGGGTGAGGACAAGCTGATGTTCGCGAAAGAAGCGTTCTTCAGTTGGGGCATTTCTTTGGAGGTCACGCCGCGTGTTTCCTCGAACGAAGTCATCAGCGTCTCCATCGTGCCGACGATTTCCGAGAAGGTCGGCGAGGTGACGGCGGGCAGCGGTACGACGCAGGGCAGCCGCTATCCGATCATCAGCGTGCAGCGACTCGTGACGGAATTCTCGCTTCGAGCGGGGACGACGGCGGTGATTGGTGGCTTGTCGAAGACGACGGAAGAGCAGGTCGATACGGGTATTCCGTGGTTGCGCGACATCCCGTGGATTGGCGACAAGCTCTTTGGACGCAAGGTGCGCGAGAAGCGCCAGAAGGAAATCCTCGTCTTTGTGACGGTCGGTCTCGCCGATCCGAGGGAATTGAAGACGGAGGTCGGTTTGCCGAAGAACGCGGTCCTTGGACGTATGTACACGCAGGGACAGAAGTTCGAACCGGGTGAACGCACGGGGAATGCCTTTGAAGGAATCGCGGCACTTGATACGCGCTCGCTCGACGAGCAGGCGCGCGATCCGCTGGCGACGAACAAAGTCGAGAAGACGACGTTCCACTTGCCATTTGGCAGTCATGAGACGAAGAAGGAAGAGAGAAAGTAATGGAGTTCGAGAATACGATCGGCCTTGAGACGCACGTCCAGCTGAAGACGAACACGAAGATGTTCTGCAGCTGTCTGTTGAAGACGGGCTGTGAACCGAATACGAACGTCTGCCCCGTGTGCCTGGGTTACCCGGGCGCGTTGCCGATGATGAACAAGGAGGCTGTCAAGCTCACCGTGATGAGCGGCCTGATGCTGGGATGCACCATCAACCGCCATGCGACTTTCGACCGGAAGAACTACTTCTATCCCGACATGGCGAAGGACTATCAGATCACCGAGAACTATAGTCCGCTCTGCCTCGGTGGCGGTGTGACGATTGAGACGCCGAACGGACCGAAGACGATTCGCATCAACCACATCCACCTGGAAGAGGATGCGGCGAAGATCAACCACTATGCGACGACGTCCGGTGTGGACTTCAACCGCGGTGGCACGCCGCTGATGGAAATCGTTTCGGAACCCGATCTCGCGAGTGCGGACGAAGCCATTGCCTATCTGACGGCGTTGAAGGAGATGCTCGTCTACGCCGGCGTTTCGGACTGCAACCTCGAAGAAGGCAATATGCGTTCCGACGTGAACATCTCGATCCGTCCTGTGGGCGCGAAGGAACTGGGCACGAAGGTCGAAATCAAGAACATGAATACCTTCAAGGGCATCCACGCGGCGCTCGAATACGAGGCGGTGCGTCAGCGCGAGTGCATGGCCCATTCGATTCCGATCATCCAAGAAACGCGCCGCTGGGATGGCGAAGCGATGGAGACGGCGTCGATGCGTTCGAAGGAGAACGCCCACGACTATCGTTATTTCCCGGAGCCGGACCTTGTGCCCGTGGCGCTGTCGGAAGAGCAGGTCGAGGAATGGCGCAAGCTTCTGCCGGAGAAACCGGAAGCCCGCCGTGCGCGGATGATCGAAGAGTACGGCATCGCGGAATACGATGCCGGCGTGCTGTCGCAGCAGAAGGCGAATGCCGATTATTTCGAAGCGGCGGCGAAGGGGCTCGACAAGAAGACGGCCAAGCTGCTGTGCAACCTCTACATGAGCGATGTGATGGCGCTTCTGAACGCCAGCGGCAAGTCCATCGGCGAATGCGCGATGAAGCCGGAGGCGTTGCGTGCGCTCATCACGCTTTCCGCGAAGGGCACGATCAACGGCCCGACGCTCAAGGAGCTGCTGCCGGAAATCTTCGAGAAGGGCGGCGACCCCGAGGCGATCGTGAAGGAGCGTGGCCTTGGCGCCGTTTCCGATACGTCGGCTCTGGAGGCGTTTGTCGATCAGGCGATTGCCGCGAATCCGGGTCCGGTGGCGGACTTCAAGGCGGGCAAGAAGGCCGCCGCGGGTTTCTTCGTGGGCCAGGTCATGAAGCTGTCGAAGGGCAAGGCCGATCCGAAGATCGTTGCACCGCTCGTGGCGAAGAAGCTGGCGGCGCTTTGATTGCCGCGGCGGGAAGGGCGTTTTGGTCGTGAAGCGAATCACGTTCTACGCGAATTCGACAAAGTCGGCGGCAATGTCTGCGCGGAAGCATCTTGCGGAAGTTGCGCAGGCCTGTGGACTTGAACTCGACGACCAGAAGCCCGAAGCAGTCGTGGTGCTCGGTGGTGACGGAACGATGCTCTCGGCGGTGCATCGATTCCCCGGTGTGCCCTTGCTCGGTCTCAACCTCGGTTCGCTCGGTTACTTGGCGGCCGTCGAGAAACCGCGTTTTGAAGATGCGTTGCACGCGCTTGCGAACGGTGCGTTTACGCTTTCCCGGCGGACCGCGCTTTCCGTGAACGGGGCAAAGGCGTTGAATGATGTTGTCGTCTCCAAGGGCGTGTCTGGACATGCGGCCGTGATCGAACTGCATGTAGATGGCAGTCTTGCGACGCGGTTCTTTGCGGACGGACTTGTCATCGCGACGCCCACAGGGTCGACGGCGTATTCTTTCTCGGCCGGAGGGCCGATTCTGCTGCCGGATTCGCAGTCGCTCGTCATTACGCCGATCTGTCCGCATGCGCTCTCGTCGCGTCCGCTCGTCGTACGCGAAACGGTGAGATTGCAGATTCGTCTGCTGCCGCGTCCGGGAACTTCGACGCTTGCGGTTTTTGCCGACGGTACCGATGCGGGCCGACTTGGGGTCGGTGACGAGTTGACGGTGATGCGGTCGGATGAAAGCGTACCGCTCGTGCAGCTCGCCGGCGATAATCCTTTTGATGTCTTGAACCGGAAGCTGGGATGGTCCGGTAGTTTGATCGGATGAGGAAATCATGTCGGAACTGGAAGAAAAACTCGGCTATGCGTTTAAAGACCCGACGCTGTTGCAGCAGGCTCTCGTCACGCCGTCCGTGAAGCAGAGCAATCCTCAGGCGAAGGACAATCAGCGGTTGGAATTCCTGGGTGACGCGGTGTTCGGTCTGATCGCAGCCGACGCGCTCTTTGCCGCGTTCCCCGAAGCGCAGGAAGGTACGTTGACGGTGCGTCGCACGCATCTTGTGTCCGGCAAGTCGTTTGTGGATGTGGCCGAGCGGATCGGTCTGCGCAAGTATCTGGTGCGTAATCTGGGTCTGCCCGATTTCCCCAAGGGCGCCAAGGTGCTGGCGGATGCGCTTGAGGCCATCATGGGCGCCGTCTGGCTTGATGGCGGCATTGAGGCGGCCCGGCAGGTGTGGGCGACGCTCGATCTGCCGGTCACGGAAAACTACGATGAACGTCAGGCGAATCCGCGGCTTTACGTGCAGAAGATCGCCCAGCACCAGAGGCCTCCGCAACAGCCTCTTTACGCGGTTGTGAAGATGACGGGACCCGACCACGCGCCGGAGATTGCGGTGCGTGTCACGATTCAGGGAATCGGTTCGGCCGAGGGGACGGGACATTCCAAATCGGCGGCCGAAGCGGCCGCCGCGGCTGCGTTCCTCGCACAATTTGATACTCGCGCGTGAGACGCGCGTTCAACGAAAGGTCAGAACAATGAAAGCATGGTTGAAGACGGTTGTCTTGTCAGCCGCGTTGTGCGGTTGTGCATTCGGTGCGACAGAACCTCATCGGCGTTTTGTGATCGTCGACTTTGCGACGGAGAAGGTCCATCACTGGGATTCGGCTGATTCGAACCAGTGTTTTGCCGTCTCCGTACCGAAGACGTACTGGGATCTCAAGAAGATGCGTGAAGGCGTCTACCGCGTCGTCGGCGACAACGGCTTTAAAATCGTCGACCTCTCGTTGCGCTGTGTGACGGAGACATTCAGGCATCCGGCGCTCAAGGGCGTGACGGCGGTCTGCGATCTGCCCGACGGCGGTTTCATCGGCTGCGTCGGAAATCCGCATGCGAAGGAAACTCGCCTGTACCGCTTTTCGGCGGCGCGCGAGCTGATCGCCACCTATCATCTGCCGGGCATCCACTATACGCGGACGATGAGCAACGACCGTAGCCCCTGGTGCCTTTTGATCTCGTGGTTCAAGGGTTTTTCGCGCGTTCGGATCGATCCGCAGGCGAATACGTGCACGGTTGAGAAACTGTATCCGCTGGTGTCGGGACGCAACCAGTTCGATGCCGAACCGGACCTCGCCGGAACCGGCTATTGGTCGAGCGGCGGGTATGGTTGTGAGCTCGCGCATTTCACGTCGGAAGGCCGCCTCCTTTCGCGTTGGAAGGATCCGCAGAACGCCTGCTTCTATGCGCAGGTGAAGGAGATGCCGAATGGGTCCGTCTACATGGCGCATTGGACGGGACACTCGATGCGTGATCTTTCGAAGGGGGCGCAGGTGGTCGAGTTCGATTCGACGGGCCATGTGATCTGGCGTCTGGAAGACCAACAGCGTTTTAAAAGCGCCATCGGACTCGATGTGATCGACGCGCCCGAACTCAAGTTGGCTCAGACATCGCCTCAGGCGTGCCATGTGCCCGGCTGGCGGCATTGCGGTACGCCCGATCCTGCGTCCTGGATGGCGTTTACGAATGCGTTTCCCGCCTGTGCCTGCCAGTCCCACGACTGGGTGAAATACGTCCTGACGGAAATGGGAACCGTCAACCAGATGGGAGGAGGCGGGTGCAACATTTCGACCGGCAACCTCTATCCGATGACGGCGCGTCCGTGGGGGTTCGGCGGTTGGGCGCCGCAGACGAAGCCGGATACGCACGAGCGTTGGTTCTACGACTACACCGAGCCGCGTATCTATGGCATTCGGCAGACACGACAGCCGAGCCCTTGGATTGGCGACCATGGCGCCTGGAACTTCCTGCCGGTCGTCGGCGATGTTTCCGATGAGGCGAAGAGACGGTTCAGCTGGTATTCGCATAAGGCCGAGACGCGCGGTCCGGATCGTTACGGCGTCTATCTGGCCGACTTTGATACGACCGTTGAACTCGCGCCGACGCTGCACGGTGCTGCCGTTCGGATCGTCTATCCCCAGACCGAGAAGCCGGGTCTGGTCGTCAATCCGTCCAAGGGGGGCAGCGTCAAATTGTCGGAGGATCGCAAGTCGGTGACGGGCGTGAGCGTGATGAATGTCACATCGCGCACGCCGGTACAACAGCATTTCGTCCTTGCGTTCGACTGCGTGGTGAAAGACGTGCGGCAGCTCAAAGACGGTGCGCTCGCCGTGACATTCCCGACGATGGCGCGAGGCGATGTCGTGAACGTGCGGATTGCGTCGAGTCTGATTTCTGCCGAGCAGGCACGGGTGAATCTGTCCGAGACGGACGGCAAACGCTTCGCCGAAGTCGCTGCCGATGCGCGGACGGAATGGAATGCGCAGCTATCGAAAATCAAAGTCACGAGCGATGATCTTGAGGCCAAGCGCGTGTTCTATACGTGTCTCTATCGCACGATGCTCTTCCCGTTGGCGGTGTGGGAGAAGACGGCGGACGGGAAGATCGTCCATTGGAGTCCGTCGGCGAACGAGGTGCGTCCCGGCTACTACTATGCGGGAACGGGTTTCTGGGATACGTTCCGTGCGCTGTTCCCGTTGTTGAATTTCCTCTCGCCCGAGATGAATGCGAAGATGATGGAAGGACTCGAGAACTGCTGGAAGGAGTCGGGCTGGTTGCCGGAATGGTCGAGTCCGGGACTCGTCAACTGCATGATCGGCAACAATTCCGCGAGCGTCGTCGCGGATGCGTGGCTCTCGGGTGTGCGGGGCGGTTTCGACATTCAGGCGCTCTATCAGGCGTTGGTCCACGGGGCGAACAATGCGCATCCGCAGATGACGGCGGTGGGACGCTGCGGAGTTGACTTCTACAATTCCAAAGGCTATGTGCCGCGGGATGTCGGCATCAACGAGTCGGCCGCGCGTACGCTTGAATACGCGTATGACGACTGGTGCATTGCACGTCTGGGTGCGGCGCTGGGACGTCCGAAAGAGGAAGTCGATCTCTATTTGAAGCGGTCGCAGAATTGGCGGAACGTTTTCGATCCTGCGCGGCGGATAGCCGTGGGACGCAACAAGGACGGAACGTTCAAGAAGGATTTCAGTCCGTTCGACTGGGGCGGGGACTTCACGGAAGGTTGCGCACATCATTACACGTGGAGCGTCTTCCACGATGTGCCCGGACTGATGACGGCGATGGGCGGGGCGTCGGCGTTCGAAAAGCGGCTGGACGAAATTTTCACGCTGCCGCCGACGGCGGGTGTTGCGTATTATGGACGTGTCATTCATGAAACGCGCGAGATGCAAGTCATGAACATGGGCCAGTACGCGCACGGCAACCAGCCGATTCAGCACATGATCTACCTCTACGACTGGTGCGGTGCCTGGGCGAAGACGCAATCCCGTGCACGCGAAGTGATGGACCGTCTCTATCGTCCTTCGCCGGACGGGTACTGCGGCGACGAAGACAATGGCCAGACCTCGGCGTGGTATGTGTGGAGCGCGTTAGGGTTCTATCCCGTGTGCCCGGCAAGCGGTTCGTACGCGCTGGGCGCACCGCGTTTCGCCCGCATCGACGTGACGCTGCCAAACGGCAAGCAGCTTCACATACGAGCGCCACAAGCCGAGACGGGCTGTGTGTTCAATCAGGCGACCTTGGAAGGGCGTAAGCAGGTGGGACCGTGTGTCCAGAAAAACGATCTCGACAAAGGCGGCAAATTCGAGTGGTCCGTCCAGAATTAGTTTAATAATGTGTTGAGAGGCAGGAGGGGATTACGGAGATGCTGACGCGTTTCCCAATCACCGCGGCTCCTACAAATTTTCGTTTTCTTCTTAGGACGGCAATGTGGTATAATGTTTTCGCTATGGAGAATGCCATTTCCATCTTGTCCAGTTTCGTTAATGTTTTGAATAACCATGTAAAGAAATCGTTGTTGGCGATAACGATTTTGTCGTGTTTGCTTTGCATGTGTTTTCTCTGCCAGGGTTGTTGGACATTGAAGTCGTTTTCTTCGCAAACGCTGTTGATTGAGAATGAGTCTCAGAAGAACGAATTCTGGGATATTGTCATTCGTACAGAGGCATCTGCCGAAGACAGTTCAGTTTCATTGCTCTTGGATTTGAAGGGCGATTCACGATGGTTTTGCGTTTATGATAAGACATGGGGAAAGCGATCTGATTGGTATGGTTGTTGGGTCTGCTGGATGAAACTTGATGACGGCCAGTTGACGTTCCCTACGTTGTGGCGCGGAGGGGCGCAGTTTCGAGATATTCCGTTTGGTGGACAGTTGTTCGTTCATCTCTCTGTCCCAGGGCATGAGAGCGCGAGCAATCAGTCATGGATTACAATCCAGGAAGATGTTAAGTTTCGTGCGTGCCTATGTGAAGAGGACTGGAGACCCCTGTCAGGCGTTTCTGTGACTTTTTTTAATTATACATGGAATGCGGAAGGAACGGGATACACGAAACTGCGTGTGGGAATGGCCCCCCATGCTTCGGTGTGTTTGAAAAGTCATTCTCGCGCTGTCGTACACTTGTCCAAAGAATTAGCAGACTTAGGAAACGAAAAAGCCCTTTGGAAGCGACCTTCTGAACAGAAGACGAACATAATTCCCTTAGCGAATTGTTGGGAGGAATGATGTCTAGAGCGATTCGCATATTATGTTTGATTGGCATCGTCTTTGTTTCCGCCCTGTTGTTTTTTTATTATCGCCAGAAGATGATTCAGGTGGTTGAAGTGGTCCCTTGTGGTTTATGGCAAAGGGAAGGTGGACGGCCTCTCAAGGTTGGGGAAATGGATTTCGATTCGGATTTTCGCCAAGGATAATATCGGGACAAAGGGAACGATTGCTATTTTGCGATTAGAGGCGAGATTGCACGGCGATTCATCCCCTGGGAGTTTCACTCGGTCTATGCGGAAATTCAAGGCTCGAAGGCTGATGAGAATTGTGTCTACATCCATAGGTACAATCGACGGTATCTGGTCGCCGTTAGAATGCCTTAGCCCTTTTGAATAGAGGAAAAGGAACTTGTTCATGGGTAATAGGAAAATCAATCTTCTGGCAGTGACAATACTGTTTGTTGTTGCGATTGCCATTTGTTGTTGGATGTCCTTGAACAGTTGTAGAAGAGCTGCGTTTTATGTGGAAGTCGATTCTGGAGATCGGTTGCTTGTGAATGGAATCAGAGTGTTCGACGGGTACAAGCTCCAACATTTGTTCCCTGATCGAGAGACTCTTCGTAATGCCGAATACACTGTTCGGGTCTATCCCAAAACCGAAGTGGGGCAACTTGAAAAGATACATTTTGTTTTTTCGGTGTTTGGGGTGAATCGATATTTGCTGCTTGCCGACAATGACGATTTGCTCGAGATGAGTTTTGATGTCGGTGAATTTCATGATGACGATAGGCAGGCGCGACATTCTCGTGAACGATGGATGAAATGCGAAAAAGGGGATTTGTTTGATGGGGTTCAAACAAAAGTTCAGTCGAGCCTGGAATCTGGTTATGATGCCGTTGTTTTAGTCTTGCCGAATGGCCGCTCTAAAATAAGATTGAAGAGGATTTGTGCTGTACCCTGAAAAAGATGGCGAATTCTGGAATGTTTGGATTGTTTGATTGTTCGATTGTTCGGATTGTTCGATTGTTCAGATTGTTCGATTGTTCGGATTGTTCGGATTGTTCGATTGTTCGGATTGTTTGATTGTTCGATTGTTTGATTGTTCGGATTGTTCGGATTGTTCGATTGTTTGATTGTTCGGATTGCTCGATTGTTTGATTGTTCGGATTGTTTGATTGTTCGGATTGTTCGATTGTTCGGATT
>JAKSOY010000460.1 GCA_024405255.1 Kiritimatiellia bacterium | reverse complement strand
TCAACTGCATAACTATCACGCATATTATATCACATTTTCAATCGGTTCGATGACGGATGTCGTGTAGAAAGCAAAGCGGGAAAATTTGTAGTTAGCAAAACGGGAACGGGCTTTCATCGACTGACCCGAGGATTGTTCGAGAACACCACCTTAGGAACCGTCCCTTTCTCCGGTTTGTTGAGCACAAGCGAAATCGTCCCGTCGAGATGCCGACAGATCCACACGCGCGTACCGTTCGCGCATTCCGTCGGGCATAGGATTCCGTCAACCTCCAGACGTCCGCGCGGGCCGATCATCGAGCCCTTCCATTCCGACCAAATCAGCTCCCACCAACCGTCGTGCGGAGGCTGGCGAATCTTACACCTTCCTTCGCGAATCGCACGTTCCCAGACGTTCAACGGAGTGTCATGAAGTTCCCGATGCTTCTCGAATCCGTTGCGATAGTCAATGAGGCAGTCCAGATGCTCGTTGATGTCTTCAAGTGGCGTCTCCGCCGTAATCCCCTGTCGGGCGACGTAGGCCGGCAGGCGATCCTGCCAGAGCTGGTGAACGCGCTCGACCTTCCCCTTTGACTCTGGCGTGTTCGCGAAGATGAACGAGACGTCGTAGAACTTCAACCTCTTGCCGAGCTGGGTCAGGTTCCCGTCCTCGCCGCGAAAGAACTTCGCGTTGTCCACGTAGATCTCAAGCGGAAGCCCGTAGCGCATAAAAGCCCTGTAAAACAGGTCCATGTACGCGGAAACGCCCTCATGCCGGTAAAGCCGACCCCCGACTTGCATGCGGCTGCAGTCGTCGATCATGTCGATGAGGCTGAGCGCCTGGTTCTGGCGGCCGAGGAAGTAGTCGGGCGTCGCGTCGAGCTGCCACAGCTCTCCTATGGAATTGCGCTGCCAGCGCCGGACATGGGCTGGCGGGCGAGGCTTCGGGGCTGGCGAATGGATGCCGTGCTCGATCGCCCAGTGGCGAACCTGCGCGCGGTCAACGAGGAGGTCGTGAAGCCGCCCGACTTCACTCGCCGCGAAGGCATACGAATACCTCTTCGCGTCATCGTCGGGGCGTAGCACGTCCATGAGGAACTTCTGAGCCTCGTCCGACCACCTCGGCATATGGTTGCCGCCGGACAACCCGGGCTCCCATCCCTCGGCATTTCCATTCGCCTTCGCGGCAAGGTACGAAGCCCGCAGAACATAGAGCCTCGTCTTGCTGACCTGTAGCGATTCCATCGCCTGAAAGCGCGTGATCCTGCCGTCGACGAACTGCTGCAACGTGTCGCGGATGTGCGCGGCACCCAACCGGTTGATGACTTGCTTTCTCATGGGGCAATTTTACCCCATTTTCCCGTTTTGCTCACTACACCGAAGCGGCCGCCCCCCATGGGGGGCTTATCTTTGGGTAATTGCCGACAACAGGCGATAATCTTCCGCTGAAGCCCGCTTTACAGGCCTTCCGCGTCATTCCCGTTTTGCTAACTACAGCGTTCCCGTTTTGCTTTCACCGCGACA
>JAKSOY010000046.1 GCA_024405255.1 Kiritimatiellia bacterium | reverse complement strand
CTGTTGAGAAGTGATTGTGGCACAGATGGGAAACGGCAACATCAGCGAGGACCGGGAATACCTTGAAAAGGGATTGCCCGGCTATTTGCAGCACGATCTTGACGCCTACAAGCGTGGGCTGGTCGAGGGGTCGTCGCTGATGGACTGTCTTTGGTGTGAACTCTATGGTTCCATCAACGGCGCCGAGATCGACGACCGCGCCATCACCCACGAACACGCAGAGTATCTGCGCGACAAGTATCTGCGGGGGGAGCTGTCATGGCGCGGGAAATAGATTTCACCGATTGTCCTCGCATCCCGGGGCGCGCCTACAACGGTGCCAACGGCAAGAAGATCGCCGTTGCATTCGAGGGGAATGTTTGGATCCTCAAATTCCCGCCTTCCGCCGCTGATCGGCCCACCGAGCTGTCGTATACCAACAGCTGCTTCTCCGAACATCTTGGCAGTACGGTATTTAGACGGCTTGGCATCCCCGTTCAGGAGACCAGGCTCGGCATCCATCGAAACGGTACCTGCAAGGTGGTCTGCGCCTGCCGGGATTTTACGTCCCCAGGGCGGCGGCTCTATGATTTCTGTTCGATCAAGAATACCGTCATCGATTCTGAAACCGGCGGTACGGGAACGGAACTCGCCGATGTGCTGGAGACGATCGGACTTCAGACCTTCCTTTCTCCCGAAGTGGTCTTGATGCGTTTTTGGGACATGTTCGTCATTGACGCCTTGCTGGGCAACTTCGACCGCCACAACGGGAACTGGGGATTCCTCGTCGATGAGGTCACGGGCGAAAGCGAACTTGCGCCCGTGTTCGATTGCGGCAGTTGTCTGTTGCCGCAGGCCGATGAGCGCATCATGCGTGCCGTGCTCGCGAGTGAGTCCGAACGGAATGCTCGCATTTACACCTTCCCGGGGTCGATGTTGAAAATCGGGGGGCGTAAAATCAACTACCGTGATTTCATTGCGGCTCGTTCCGAGCCCGGGCTCGTATCCGCAATGAACCGCCTTTTGCCGCGTATCGCCGTACTGGATATCCCCGCGCTGGTTGCCGAGACGCCGTATCTGACCGATCTGCAACGCGAGTTCTACACCGTGTATCTCACGGCGCGACGAGAGAGGATTTTCGATTGTTAAAGGAGATGGAAAATGAATAAGTTGCGAATTGGATTGCTGCTGGCCGCGTTGGTGCCGGTGCTTGAAGGCTGGGCGGGAACGCCCAAGGCGATCATGTTCATGTTGGACGGCATGCGCGCGGACGCGATTGAAGCCGTCGACATGCCGAATGTGACCAAATTGCGCTTCGGCACATGGCAGCCGGGCTACAAGGGCTGCTGGACCGTGACGGGTCAGAGCGTGCCCGACGCGGCGCCGAACTCCGCCCCCAACCACGTGTCGCTCGCAACGGGCGTGACGGCTTCCCGCCACCGGGTCACGGCGAACGGCCAGACCGCCAGCGGCGACTACGCGAGCTGTCCGACCTGGCTCAAGCGCGTCGCCGACACGGGCAAGACCGCCACCTTCGCCTACACCTGGAGCGAGGACGGTTCCCTTGGTCCGACCCCGAACGTCACCTTCCTCGGCGGCACCGATGCCGGTAACGGCGCCGCCCTCGCGACGGCGCTTGCCAGTGCGAACTGCCCCGACGCAATCATGTACTTCATCGATGGCCCCGACCATGGCGGCCACAGTTCCGGCTTCTTTCCGCTTTCCGCCGGTTACCGCAGCGAACTCGTGACGGCCGATACCCTTGTGGGTGCCTGCCTCGATGCCATCGCCTCGCGCGCGACTTTCGCGGACGAGGACTGGATGATCGTCATCTGCGCGGACCATGGTGGCTATTCCACGAGTCATGGGCAGACGGCGGACGCCACGAACACGCTCGACGCCGGGTGCCGCCATGCTCATACCATCCCGATGGTGGTCGCCTCCCGGGCGGTCCAACAGGGGCGCATCCCCGGTTGCCCGATGGTCTGCGACCTCCCGGTGACCCTGCTCAACCATTTCGGCCTCAATCCCACCGGCCTCAATGGTTACGTGCTGGGCACAACTGCCGTTGACGACTCGAACACGGAACTCGCAAACGGACTGCAGGTCTATCTGCCGTTCGATTCCACCGCGACCAACAACACCGCACCTGGTTCCGCCATCCAGCCGACGGCCTCCGGTTCAACGGCCATTACGGCGAATGGCTTCCACCGTTCGTATCTGCGAATCAATTCCGGCGGCTTCGTCAAACTTGATGGCACCCAGTCGTTGACATACGGTTCCGATGGTAAGTCGTTCACCGCCTGCTGCTGGGCGCGAATCGGCAACCAGACCGGCGACCCGGTTCTTTTCGGCAACCATGCAAGTTGGAATAGCGGCGGCAACCCGGGTGTGCTGCTGTGTGCCACCGGCACCACCGCCGGCGGATCGGCGAAGGGCGTTCTTGCCAATCTCGGCAGCGGGATGAATGGCAAGCGCGTGCGCTATGGCCACTTCGACTGGGAATCGACCGACCGCTGGACCTTCTACTGCCTCACGCGTTCGAGCGAGGGCGTCATCACGCTCTATCAGGGCCGGAGCGACGGTACGCTCGACTGGGTCGCCGGCACCTACAGCCTGCTCAAGTTCGATAGCGGGAAGCCGTTCTGCATCGGCCAGGATGGTTCTGGCAGCTATGGCAGCAAGTTCGTGGGCGATGTGGACGACTTTGCGCTGTGGACGCGCGGCCTCTCTCATCAGGAAGTCAAGCGCATCTACGAGGCGGGGCGTTCGGGCGTCGATCTCGGCGATTTGATCAAGCACGACACCGACGCCCCTGAGATGTCCGTTTCGAACTACGACGGCGCCACGACCACGCTCACGTTCGGCGGCGTGCGCACGCGTGCGTATGCGTTGTGTGTCGCTTCCGGGACGACCGAAGCGGGGAATGACAAGTACGCCTGGACCGACTTCGCCAAGGTGGCCGACATCGCCCCCGAGACGGCCTCCTACACCTTTGCCATCCCTGATGCGTTCGTCTCCGAACGGCGCTGGTTCCGCTTCTTCCTCCTGCAGACCACGGACCTGCCGTACGCGGGTGAAATCGAATATCTGCAGTCCAATGGCAACACCTGGCTTGATTCCGACGTGGCGCCGCGCCGCGACATCACGACGACGCTCGATCTCGTTTTCACCGGCCAGACCGGAGGAAGCAACAACTACTGGGACTGGATTTTCGGCGCGCGCGGCGGTGACAAGAAGACCTGCTATGCACTCGCGCGTAAAAACGGTAGCATCTGGCACTGGGAACTGACCGGTTCCAATGCGACCGGCGGCCAGGCCGTGAACAACACGCCGTACCATGTGACCTTCGCGCCCGAACGCTTCGAAGTCAACGGTACCTTCACCAATACCGGCGCGACGCGGGCCGGCTATGTGGAACACGGTTTCCCGATGCGCGTCTTCGCTGCGCAGTCTTCCGGGGCCGACTACGACCAGCGCCTCTACGGACGGATTTATTCCTTTACGTTCGCAACCGAGAAGTATGCCGCGCGCGACTTCGTGCCGGTGAAGGACGCGAACGGAAAGGGTGGTTTCTTCGACCGCGTGAGCGGACGCTTCTTCGGCAGCGCGACGGCCACGGCATTCGTCTGCGGTCCTGACCGCGACACGGCCCGCCTCGGTTGGGAACGTGCGGTCTCTGAATCGTTCTCCGCCGATATCTACAAACCCGTCACCGCGACTTGGGCAGGCCTCGGTACGGCCGGCGACGCGACCGATCCCGCGAACTGGCGATGTCTCAACGCGCTCGGGAACGTGGTGAGCGGCGCGGTGCCGACGGCGGAAACCGATGTCACGATCGCCGGCAACACCACCTTCGGCGTCGCCGCAGGCGTGACCCTCATGGCGAAGTCCATCACCTACACCGATGTGCATCTCACGGCCGACCTCGATTGGCGCGGCCTCTCCGACGCGCAGCTTTCGGGATACGAGGAGATCGACCTCGGCGGACATGCGCTTACCATCAGCCCCACCCAGCTCGGCGGCAGCACCTACACCGATACATCCACCACCACGCCGGGCGAACTCCATCTCGTCGTGGAGAGCGGCGAGTTCGCGAACAGTTTCTCCTTGCTCAGCGGCAACCTCAAGCTCGTGAAGGAGGGCGCGGGCACGTTCGTGCCGGCGAAGCAGAACCAGACCTACTCCGGCGGCACCGAAGTGCGGGCCGGCACGCTCAAGCAGAACGCCTACCTCAAATACAACCAGCTTGGCGTGAATGGTACCACGCTTGCGCTTGCGGACGGCACCGTGCTTGACGTCAACGGCCAGTACGATGCCTCCAGCTACGCGTTGAAGTCGGAGGGTGCCGTCCTCACCAACAGCGGTGCCGACCTCACGCAGACCGCCTGGGGCAGCATCGGTCGCCTCACGCTCACCGCCGATACCACGGTCAACGCCGGTCATTCGATGGTCTTCTGTCCTGGCTTCACCGATCTCAACGGGAAGACGCTCGATTTCAACATCGGCGGTGGTAAGTATCTCTACTTCAACCACACGGCCGTCTCCAATGGCACGATGCGTCTTGTGAGTGGCGGGTTCTTCAACATGATTTCGACCTGCGATGCACGCACGGCCGACCTCATCCAGGACGGAACGACGGCGCTCAAGGTCGACGGCACGTTCAACGTGCGCAACTACACCGTGGAACTTGGATCCGGCAGCAATAGCGGCAATGGGTCGCTGAACGTGTTCGGTACGTTCCTGCCGCGCCACACCGGTTTCTTCGGCTGCACGTTGCAGGATGGCGCCACGATCGATCTTTCGGAACAGACGGGCACGTGGAATGCCACAAACTCCGGCATGACGAGTGGCCGAGCGGCGGTCTCGTTCGCACGCGGGGCCACGGTCACGGTCGATCTCCACGGCCGCACGCCGGCCCTTGGCGAGCAGATCATCGACTGGCCGATAATGCCGGAAGGCGTCGTCTTCGAGATGGACACGGCGACTGCCGCGGCGAATCCGGGCCGTCAGTTCCGCTATTCGGCGCGGGGACTCTTCTTCGATGTCGATCCAGAGGACACCACGCCCGACTTCGCCGTGTGGACCGGCGGCGGCGACCGCACGAACCTGAGCGATCCCGCGAACTGGGAGTGCCGCAACCTGATGGGCGAGGTGATTGAAGGTGCGATTCCGTCCGCCGAGGCGACGCAGATCACCGTGAGCGGAGAGACGTCCTTCTCTTTGGCTACTGCGAATCCCCTTTGGAAGGCGATTCGCCTCAAAGGCGCGATTGCGCTCACGGCGGATGCCGATTGGCGGGGACTGACCAATTTCGACGTGGTCGATGTGACGATCGACCTCAAGGGCCATCGCCTCTTCCTGGGGCCGACGCAGCTCGCGCTGCTCGCGAACGCCACGATCACCGACTCGGGCGACGGGTCGTCCGCCGCCTACTCGCGCTATCGTTTCCGCGTGCGGAAGATCCTCGCGAACAACGAAACCGAATGCTGCCAGATTTCCGAACTTCGCCTGATGGCGGGCGATGTCAACTACGCGCTTGCGGAGAATCGCCTTGGATTTTCGGCGAGCCTTGGCATGACGGGCGGAAGTACGAACGAGCGCTACGAGAAGCTCGCGGATAACAACGTCACGACCAAGTGGTGCCAGACGAAAGTCACGGAGGCGATGGATTGCTATGTTGAATTCACCTACGATCACCCCGTGGCGCTCAGCGACTACGACTGGTGGAGCGCCAATGACACCGGCACCAACACGGGGCGCAGTCCCGTCTCCTGGGCGCTTCAGGGATCGAACGACGGCACGACCTGGGTCGACCTCGACGTGCAGACGGATAACGATCACGCCCGTCGTACGAACCAGATGCGGGGTTGGCGCCGGTCTTTCGTGACGCCCGGCGAACTGCACCTCGACATTCCGGCCGGACAGACCTCTACCATCTCGACCACCGTGATCAGCGGCAACCTTCAAGTGGTCAAGGAAGGGGCGGGTACGCTGGTGAACTCGCGGAACCAAGTCTATCGCGGAGGATTCCACGTCGTCGCGGGTACGGCGAAGAGCGGTATCACGCATGGCGGTTTTGTGGGCAACCCGGAAGGCATTGGCGATATCGAAGTCGACGCGGGCGCCGTGATGGATGCCTGGAGCCGCAACATGTCGTCCAATCGCATCATTCTGCATGGCGGTACGTTCGCCAACACCCGCAATTCCGCTGTGAGCGATATGAACGAGACGATTTCCGATATTTTCCTGACGGCGGATTCGGCGATGCCGTTCGACGCGCAGACGGCGGTCACGCAGGACAAATACGTCCAGAATGGCTCGATTTGGGATTTCGGGGGCCACACGCTCACCATCTTACTGCAAGGTAACGATCCTGATATCTATGCCTGTAGGGATAACAAGAACAGCACCGCCCCCACGGGGCCGCTCAAGCTCATCAATGGTACGGTCAAGATCGTTGGTGGAAAGGAGAGCTGCTGGTGGCAGGATTATGGTACCGACGGCACGCAGGGTGGCAGCCTGGTGCTTGACAATGCCATCCGCCTGCGCCAGAACGGCAGCGTCGTGAGCAATCTCACGGTCAATGCCAAAAGCAGTAATGTGGTCAGCGGTGCCGGAAGCACCCCGTACTTGTATTCTGTGTATGGTACGTTGAGTGTACTGTCGCAGTGGAGTCCGAACATCATCATGTTGGATGGTTCGCGGATCGACCTGCGAGACAAGACGGGGGCGTGGGAGTCGGACAACTTCCCCACGAGCAACGGCGAGAGTCCGGGCGTGAAGAAGGTCACCTACGCGGATGGCGCGACGGTGACGATCGATCTGCGCGGCCGCGACCTCGAGTCCGGCGAGAAGGTAATGGCCTGGACCGCGAAACCGGAGAACGCCACCTCGCTCAAGTTCGTCGCGGACTGCGGCAGCGACCGTCCGGTGAAACTCAAGATCCAGGATGACGGCCTCTACTTCTATCCCGCAACCTTGACGATCTTCATCCGCTAGTATTGATTTTGTTCCAATTCCGATTCGGTTTGTGATATAATACGCCTTATGAAAAAGCAGATTAAGTTTGTTGTTGCCGTTTTTGCGGCAGGGTTCATCTTCTGTGCCGGTGCGGCGGAAGCTGCACGGGAGTACATCTGGCCGTCGGGCAAGATGCCGGATCGTCAGGCGCATCAGATTGCGGCGATGACGAACGAGTCGGGCCGCAAGGGGTTTGACCGCAGCAAGTTCCAGGAGCCGTACCTCGACTGGTACGAGGCACCGGCGAACAGCGCAACGAACCGTCCGTGCATGATCCTCATCTCGGGTGGCAGCTATCAGTGCTGCTGCGACGTCGGGCTCATCAAGCAGTGGCGCGAGACGTTCACGAAGCTTGGCTGCCAGTGCGTGAACTTCGTCTATCGCACGCCGCGTCCGAAAGGCCTGCCCATCTATCAGACGGCATGGGAAGATGGCCAGCGCGCGGTGCGCGTGGTGCGCAGCCAGGCGGCGAAGCGCGGCTTCGACCCCGAGAAGATCGGCGTCATCGGCATGTCCGCCGGCGGCCACCTCACGGTGATGCTCGCCACAAGCGCGCTCACGCCCGCCTATCAGCCGGTGGACGATCTCGACAAGCTGCCGTGCCACATCAACTGGGCGATTGCGAACGCTCCGGCGTACAACACGCTGGGCGGCGCGACGGGCAATCCGACGCCGCAGGACGGCACCTCGGTGATCCCGTCGATCAATCCGTGCTTCAAGTTCGACGCGAAGACGTGTCCGATCAGCTTCCACCACGGCGGCCGCGATCCCTACACGCCGAACGGTTCGACGCTCTGCTACCGTGAACTGCGCAAGCGGAAAATCCCGACCGAGCTCCATCTCTATGCGGACCTCAAGCACGGGGCGCACGGACTCGAGCGCGGTGTTGAATTCATGCGCCAGATGGGCTTCCTCGGCAAGCTCGGACGTGAAGTCGATCTGATGAAGCGCTACCCGAACGACAACGCGCGTGCGGGCTATGAGAAGCAGCTCGTGTGGCCGGAAGGCAAGATGCCCAACCGCCAGCTCAAGGCGGACGGAAAGGATGCGCAGTGCACGCCTTATATCGAATGGCATCAGCCGAAGGAACTGAAGACGCGCGCGATCCAGATCATCTACTCGGGCGGCGGCTACGGCGGCAATAGTCCGGATGGCTTCGAAGTGGCGCCGATGCGTCGCTATTTGAACGAGAAGGGCATGACCGTGGTGACGATGCGCTATCGGACGCCGCGTCCGAAAGGCCTTGCGAAGCATGTGACGGCGTGGCAGGATCTGCAGCGCGCGATTCGTCTCGTGCGGTCGCAGGCGGCGGCGCGTGGACTCGACCCCGACCGGATCGGCATCATGGGTTCCTCGGCGGGCGGCCATCTCACGCTCATGGGCGCCTTCAGCTCGAAGCAGGCGGCCTATCCGGCGATCGACGAGCTCGACAAGATCTCCTGCACCGTCCAGTGGGGCATTCCGATCTATCCGGCGTATGCGCTGACCGACGGTGCCGACTGCCACAACAAGACGGGCGGCAACGACGACGCGGCCGTGCCGGTGCCGGAATTCGCTTTCGACGCGGGGACGTGTCCGCTCTGCTTCATCCATGGCGATGCGGACGGCTGGGCGTCGATGAACTCCGTGAAGTGCTGGGAAAAGCTGCGCCTGATGGGCATCCAGTGCGATCTGCATACGCTGGCGCTGCGGCCGCACTGCTTCCAGCGCAAGGCCGCCCCGGGCACGGGCAGCTACACCTGGATGGACCGTGCGTGGGACTTCCTGAGCCGCAAGGGCTTCAACAAGTAATCGTCTCGTGAACGGAGTCCGGAACATGGAACTGAAATCATTGGGGATGGCCGCGTTGCTGCTGGCGCTGGCGGGTTGTACGTCGTTCGACGTGCGCGCCACGCGCCGCTATGTGGACGAGAACAACAACTACGTGTTCGTGGAAGAAGGACGCGACGAGGAGTTCCATGAATTCATGACGACGCTCGACAACGGACGCATCATTCCCGACAAGACCAAGTCGAAAGTCCGTGTGACGCTGCCGGACGGACAGCGTTTCGTCATGTACCAGCGCCTCTCGTCGATCGGCAACATGTTCAAGACCGACAATGAAGAGTGGGAATACTGGGTCATGGGCATGGAGTGCCGCATCGGACATCGTCCCAAAGGCGAGAGGAAATATCTGCTCCACTATCGCGGTACGCTGTGCGCGACCGAGCGCAATCCGTTGAATGAAAAGGATCCGCGCGCGTCACGCCGTTCGGCCCTGCCCAGTGGTTTCAAGTCGCCCAATGCCGCGCCGTCTTCGTCCGACAGCGGTCGGGCGAAATGGTAAGTAAATAGACTTGTAAGATTGTAGCATCATGGCTTCTGTACTCGATAACATCAAGATCGTGCTGGTGGGCACGCTCTACACCGGCAATGTCGGCAGCTCGTGCCGCGCGATGGCCAATATGGGATTCCACAACCTCGTGCTCGCGGCACCCAACATCCAGAACAGCTGGGACGAGGCGGAGCGTCTGGCGGTGCATGCGACGGACATCCTGCACAACCGCAAGGAGTTCAGCACGTTCGAAGAGGCCGTGGCCGACTGCGTGGCGGTGGTGGGTACGACCGCCCGCGGCGGGCTCTACCGGCAGCACGTGAAGGCGCCGCGCGACTGTGCGGCGGATATTCTCGCGCTCGCGGAGACGGGTCCGGTGGCGTTTGTGTTCGGGCGTGAGGACAAAGGACTTCTGAACGAGGAGGTCGCCCAGTGTACGCACCTCATCCGCATCCCGGTGGATGAAGGCTATACGTCGATCAATCTCTCGCAGGCCGTGCTGATCACATGCTACGAGTTCTTCACGGCGACGGGCAGCTATGTGCCGCCGCACGAGAAGGCGCCGCCCGCCCCGCAGGCGCAGAAGATGCAGCTGATGAAAAACTGGCAGACGATGCTGCAGGATATCGGCTTCATGGACGAGATGCAGACCGAGCACATGATGCAAGGCGTACATCGCATCTTCTCGCGCGGCGTACAGACGCGCGACGACGCCGCAATCATGCTCGGCGTCGCACGCCAGGCCCTCTGGGCCCACCACAACCCCGCCCTCGAAGGCCGCAAGCCCTCAATCGGCTAACCCGCCTCTTTCAATTTCTTCTCGCTTTCACATCGAAAAGTAAGTATAATACTTGTCATGAATTTGACAAGTAGAGATCAGGTGGCTTACTCGCGTTTGGTGGGGCGGCTGAAAAAGGCTCTGGACGCTGGTCCGGTGATGGACGGTTCGCTTTCGACTGTGAACTTGGGGACGACTGTTCGCTACCAGCTGACGCGGAAGGAAGAGGGCCGCACGAAGACGGTCTATGTACCGCGGTTGGCGGCCGAAACGGTCGTGGAATGGACGAACCGCTGGAAAGAGGTCCGTACGCTGCTGCGTGAATTGGGAGAATTCACACGGGCCATTCTACCGTCGATGGTGACGCCTCCTGTCGCGAAGAAAGCGAAACCGGTCAAGGTGAACAAACCGGTGAAGCCGCGACCGAAGGCTCCTGCTGCGAAGAAGCCTGCCGTGAAAAAGCCGGAACCGAAGACGGTACGGAAACCCGCGAAGGCCCCGGTGAAGAAGGTCCTCGCGAAGAAGTCCGTGAAAGCGGCCGCGGCGCCGAAACGCGGCGCGCAGAAGAAGGGGACGCATCGATGAGCGGTCGTTTCGAGATGGGACGTCGAAGCTTCCTCGCGGCCGCCGGCGCGGGGCTTGCGGGATGTGCGGTGGCGAACAGGCCCGCTTCGGCGGGTCCGAAGACGGACGCTTTCCGTTTTGCTCTCAATCCGGCGACCATTCGGGGCTACGGGTGTTCGCTGAAAGAGCAGATCCGCATTTGCCTTGCGGCCGGTTATCAGGGGATCGAGCCATGGCTCTCCGATCTGCAGGCGGCGAAGGCGGCGGGCGAACTGGGTGACATCCGCAAGATGTGCGCCGATGGCGGGCTGTCCATTGTGAACGGCATCGGGTTTGCCCCCTGGGCGGTGGGCGAAGCCGCCGCGCGGGCGAAGGGACTTGATGCGCTCAAGCGCGACATGGCGTTGATGGCCGAAGTCGGCGGACGTTTCATCGCGGCGCCGCCGAGCGGGATTTCCGGGACGAAGGATCCGGTCGTTTCGCTGGACGACTTGGTGGAACGCTATCAAGCCGCGCTCGCGCTGGGCGACCGGATGGGCGTGACGCCGATTCTTGAATTCTGGGGCGCCGCCAAGAATCTGAACCGCCTCGACCAGGCGCTTTATGTGGCGGGGGCGAGCGGACATCCCAAGGCCTGCGTGTTGGCGGATGTCTATCACATGTATCGGGGCGGGAGTTCCTACGAGGGGCTGCGCTTCCTGTCGCCGTCGACGTTGCCGGTGCTGCATATCAACGATTTTCCGTCCACACCGGCGCGGACGCAGCTCAAGGATTCCGATCGCGTGTGGCCGGGTGAAGGCTGTGCGCCGTGGACGCGCATTCGCGAGCTGTTGGCGCAGGGACATCTCTGTCCTTGGCTGTCATTGGAACTTTTCAATGCGGCCTACTGGAAGACGACGCCCTTGGAAACGGCGCGGACGGGCCTTGCGAAGATGCGGCGTGTTTTCGGTTGAATTTAATTAACAGGTTTACTACACCAAAAGGAGACGAGAATGAAAAAGTTGAGTTGCTGTTTGACGATGATGTGTTTGGGAACGGTGGTGATGGCGGCGACGGAGCGTCGGATTTCCGTGGCGGACTATCGTGACAAGATGAAGGGCGGCTGGGTCGGACAGATCGCCGGCGTGTGCTGGGGTGCACCGACGGAGTTCAAGTGGAACAGCCGGCTGGTACCGGAGGACAAGGTGCCGGTGTGGACGCCCGAGATGATCAACAACGCGTTCGGCCAGGACGACCTGTATGTTGAGATGACCTTCTTGAAGACCCTGCAGGACTACGGTCTCGACGTCGACATCCGCCAGGCGGGAATCGATTTCGCCAACAGCCGCTACAAGTTGTGGTGCGCGAATAAGGCGGGCCGTACGAACTTGCGCCGCGGGATTGCGCCGCCGGATTCGTCGCATCCGAAGTACAATAAATGTCCGAACGACATCGACTACCAGATCGAGGCCGACTATGCGGGTCTCGTCTCGCCCGGCCTGCCGCAGAGCGTCATCCGTCTCGGCAATGTGTTCGGCCGGCTGATGAACTACGGCGACGGCGTCTATGGCGGACAGTTCATGGGCGCGCTTTACGCCGAGGCGTTTTTCACGACGGACCGTTTCAAAATGATCGAGGCAGGTCTCGCCTGCATTCCGTCCGATTCGCAGTATGCCGAGATGGTGCGCGACATGGTTGCGTGGTACCGTGCGAATCCCAAGGACTGGCAGGGCGCCTGGGCGAAGGCTGTGGCGAAGTACCGCCACAATCCTGCGTATCAGAAGGCGTCCAACGGCAACATCGACGTGAAGATCAACGGCGCGATGGTGCTGCTGGGCTTCCTCTGGGGCGAGGGCGACTTCGACCAGACGATCAAGATTTCGCTTCGGGGCGGATTCGATTCGGACTGCAACCCGAGCTCGGCGGCGGGTCCGCTGTTCACCGCGGTCGGTTTCTCGAAGCTGCCGGCGCGTTTCAGCGAGAAGCTTGACAATGAAACGAAGTTCAGCTATACGGCCTACAACTTCCCGGCGCTCCTCGACGCCTGCGAAAAGATCGCGCGCCAGGTGGTGGTGAAAGAAGGCGGCCGCATCGAGAAGGATGCCAAGGGCGCCGAGTGGTTCGTGATTCCGGTCAAGAAGCCGGTGCCGAACAAGCTGGAGCTCTCGTGGGCGCCGGGGCCGAGCGGCGATGCGCGCTTCACGGCGGCGGAGCTGGCGAAGATCGAACTGCGCGAGCAGAATCTGCCGTCGGGGGAGGAGTTCGCGGATCCTGATCCGACGAAGGCCGTGCAGAAGACGCTCGACCGTTTCTTCAAGGGCTGGAAGACCTCCACGAACGCGACGGACGAGAAGCCGGGCTTCCGCGCCGGACTGAAGCGCGTGGACGGCGGAACCGAGACGCCGTGTGTCATGACGCATCCGGCGGCGCGTGGCAGCCACGCGACGCTGAGCCGTACGCTCGTCGTGCCGGCGAAGAAGGCGAGCCTCCATTTCCGTGTGGCGAACGAGCCGCAGATCGGCGATTTCCTGTTGCGCGTGCGCGTGGCGGGCGAGGAGGTCTTCTCCACGGTCGTGTCGGGCGGCGACAAGCAGAGCAGGGCGTTCCTGTTCCGCGACGTCGACGTGCCGCTCACGCGCTGGGCGGGTCAGAACGTGACGATCGAACTCGTCAATGAGGCTAACGGCTGGTCGTGGGAAGAGGCCTATTGGTCGAATCTCGAAGTACGCGGTGAGTGAACGGATAAGTTAAAAGACTTACTTTCAAATCAACCCAAGGAATGAAAATGAATAAACTATTTGCTTTGGCATGTGCTGTGGCGGGGGTGTGCGGAGCCGAACTCGCACCGGGCCGTTTCACGCATAATATGCCTGTAGACACCAACATGAAGCCGACGAATCCCGCCTATGCGGAGATGGCGGCGGACTTCAAGAATCCCTTCGGCAAGGTCCAGACGGGCTGCTACTGGTACTGGATCAACGGCAACATCTCGAGCGAAGGCGTACGCAAGGACCTCCAGGCGATGAAGCGTGCGGGCATCGACCGCGCCTACATCGGCGACATCGGCAGCCAGGGCGGTCCGATCGGCACGGTGAAGACCTTCTCGCCCGAGTGGGAGAAGGCGCTCGCGACGGCCTTTGAGGTGGCGAGCGAACTCGGCATTGAGATCGGGCTTTTCAATTCGCCCGGGTGGAGCCAGTCGGGCGGTCCTTGGGTGAAGCCCGAAATGGCGATGCGCCGTCTCGTCGCAAGTTCCGTGGTGGTGACGGGTCCGAAGGCGGGCGTCGTGCTGCCGAAGCCGGCTTTCGAGGTTGTGCCGGCGGATGAATTCCAGGATGTGCTCGCGGTGGCCTATCCCGTGCCGGCCGGTTTCGCGGATCGTCTCGAGGTCAAGGACACTCGCGATTCGCTCCTGCAGCGGAAGGGGAAGAAGCTCGTCGTCGAACTCGCGTCGGACAAGCCGTTCACCGCGCAGAGCGCCGAGCTGGCGTTCATCGACGGCACGATCGAAGGCCGTGTGAAAATCGAGTGCAAGGGAGCTTCCGGGTGGAAGACGATTGTCCAGATGCCGTTCAGCCGCAAGAACGGCAACGCCAATGTCGGTTTCTCGCCGCATGCGCCGATCCTCGTCTCGCTTCCCGCGACGACGGCGACGAAGTTCCGTGTGACGATCCCGCCCAACGGCGGCCACCAGTCGCGCTTTGCACACATCGCGATGTGCGGGGCGCCGCTGATTGCGCGCGCCTACGAAAAGACGCTCGCGAAGATGTTTGAAACGCCGTTGCCGTACTGGCACGAATACCAGTGGCCGGCCGAACCGGCGAATACGATGGGGTCCGCGCTGGATCCGTCGAAGGCGGTCGTGTTGAAGGGCAAGGTCGCGAAAGACGGCACGCTCGACTGGTCCGTGCCGGCGGGTTCGTGGATCATCTATCGTTTCGGCGCGGCGGCGACGGGCGTGAAGAACGCGCCGGCGAATCCCGAAGCGACGGGCTACGAGGTCGACAAGATGAGCCGCGCCCATGTGGCGACGCATTTCGACGCCTACCTCGGGAAGATCCTCGCGCGCACGCCGGCGGCGCATCGCAAGGCGATCAAGCACGCGGTGCTCGACAGCTACGAGATGGGCGGACAGAACTACACCGACGATTTCGCGGCGCGTTTCCAGGCGGCCTTCGGCTACGATCCTACGCTGTATCTGCCCGCGTTCTTCGGCATGCCCGCGACGAGCCGCGACGTGTCCGACCGATTCCTCTGGGACGTGCGTCGCTTCGTTGCGGACGAAGTTGCGTACTCGTATGTGGGCGGTCTGCGCGCGGCGAGCAACCACCACGGACTCAGCACATGGCTTGAATGCTACGGCCACTGGGGATTCCCGGGCGAGTTCCTCCAATATGGCGGACAGTCGGATGGCATTGGCGGCGAGTTCTGGAGCGAAGGCGATCTCGGCAACATCGAGAATCGCGCGGCGTCGAGCTGCGGCCACATCTACGGCCGGCGTCAGGTGTGGGCGGAGTCCAACACCTGCGGCGGGCGTCCGTTCTCGCGTTCGCCGATGGACCTGAAGACCCGCACGGACCGTTTCTTCGCGGACGGCATCAACGCGACGATCCTGCATCTCTACATTCACCAGCATGACGAGCGCACGCCGGGTAACGTTGCGTGGTTCGGCAACGAGTTCAACCGCAAGAACACGTGGTTCGAACACTTCGATCTCTTCTCCGGCTATCTCAAGCGTGCGGGCTATATGCTGCAGCAGGGCCTGAACGTGGCGGATATCGCGTACTTCATCGGCGAAGACGCGCCGAAGATGACGGGCGTGACGGATCCGGGCGTGCCGCGCGGGCGTCAGTTCGACTACATCAACGGCGAAGTGCTGCGGGAGACGACGGGCGTGAATGCGAAGGGCCAGCTTGTGCTGCCGCACGGTACGACGTACGAAGTGCTCGTGCTGCCGAAGCTCGCAACGATGCGTCCGGAATTGCTCGACCGCATCGAGAAGCTCGTCAACGCCGGTGCGTTCGTGATGGGTCCGAAGCCGGTTCGTTCGCCCTCGCTTGCGGGCCAGCCGCAGGCTGACCAGCGGGTGAAGGAAATCGCCGATCGTCTCTGGGGCGAAGTGGACGGCAAGACCGTCAAGTACGCCGCGCGGGGCAAGGGCACGATCGCGTGGGGACTGTCCCTCGACGAAGCGCTCGCGCTGCGTAAGGTCGAGACCGACCTGTTGCATGACGGCAGCCATCTGCTCGTGCATGCGCACCGCACGATGCCGAATGCCGAAAGCTACTTCGTGGCCTGTTTGGAAGCTGCGGCGGTGCCGTCGCTTGACGTGTCGTTCCGGGTGTCCGGCCGGGTGCCGGAAATCTGGGACGCCACCACGGGTGAAATCCGCGAAGCCGCGAACTGGCATTTCGAGAACGGCCGCACGGTGGTGAACCTCTCGTTCCCGGCGCGGGGCAGTTTGTTCGTCGTGTTCGCGAAGGATGCGGCGGGCCGTACGGGCGCCACGCCCAAGGCGGTGGCGGTGCCGGTCGAGCTGAAGGGACCGTGGACGCTGGCGTTCGAGAGCGATGCGCTTCACCGGGGTCCGGCGAAGGCGCTGAAGACGGCGAAGCTCTTCGATCTGTCGACATCTGCCGATCCTGCGGTGAAGTTCTATTCGGGCAAGATCGTCTACACGACGACGTTCACCTGCAAGCAGACGGGAACGCGTCAGGTGCTCGATCTGGGCGACGTGGCGGTGACGGCGAAGGTGAAAGTCAACGGACAGTCCGCCGGCGGCGTGTGCTTCGCGCCCTATCGTCTTGACGTGACCTCGCTGGTGAAGGCGGGCGCGAACACGCTCGAGGTCGAAGTGTGCGACCTGTGGATCAACCGCCTGGTGGGCGACAGCACGCTGCCGGATCGTCCGACCTGGACGTCGCTGCCGTGCTGCAATGCAAAGACGGCGTTGCCGAAGGCGGGCTTGATCGGTCCGGTGTGTCTGCGGGCTGAATAAGGACCCGGACGTGAAGCAACTCCAACAAGAGGCGTCCCCGCATGGCGTGTTCGGCTGACTACTGGTCGCGTACGCGCAAATTGCTGGGTGACGCGCACACGGCGGCGCTGGCGCGCCGCCGTGTGTTGATTGTGGGCACGGGCGGTGTCGGGGGCTGGTGTGCCGAGGCGCTGGTGCGTTCGGGCATTCGGCAGCTCACGCTGGTCGATTCGGATCGTGTGGCGGCGTCGAACGTGAACCGCCAGGTGATGGCCCTTCCGGCGACGGTGGGCGAGTTGAAAGTGGAGGCGTTGAAGCGCCTGCTCCTCGCGATCAATCCCGAAGCGGACATTGCCGCATACGCGGTTCGCTACACGCCCGAGACACCGGCGGAGGCGCCGTTCGATTTCTCGCACTACGATGTCGTGGTGGATGCAATCGATTCCGTCGATTGCAAGGCGGCGCTCATTCGTGCGGCGCTGGCGGTACCGACGGTGACGCTCTATTCGTCCATGGGGGCCGCACGGCGGGTCGATCCGTTCCGTTTGCGCCACACGCCGTTTTCGAAAGTCGCGGGGGATGGCTTGGCGCGGGCCTTGCGGCAGCGCTTCAAGAAAGAGGGGGCCTTTCCGTGTCGGCCGTTCACCTGTGTGTGGTCCGAAGAGCCGCCGCGGGAATCGCCGCCGGACGATCCCGATCCGCGCGCTTTCGGTTCCCTCATGCCCGTGACGGCCTCCTTCGGCCTCGCCCTGGCTTCGCTTGTGCTGGCCGACCGACCAATTTAGTTGCGGCGGCGGTGGGGGTATGGTAAAATAGCGGAATGAAAATTTTAGGTATTATTCCGTCCCGCTACGGCTCGAGCCGTTTTCCGGGGAAACCGTTGGCAATGATCGCCGGCAAGCCGCTTGTCGCGTGGGTGGTGGAGGCCGTGAAAAAGGCGACATCGCTTGATGACGTCATTGTGGCGACTGATGACGAACGCATCGTGGCGGCCGTCGAGCAATACGGCGGCAAGGCCGTGATGACGCCGAGCGAACTGCCGAGCGGCACGGACCGCATTGCCTGCGCGGCGCGGTTGAGCCAGCCGTCCGGCGATTTTGCCGACGACGACATTCTCGTGAACATCCAGGGCGACGAGCCGCTGATCGATCCGGCGCTGATCGACGGTCTGGTGGCGCGCCTGCGCGAACCGGGCGGACGGTGGGACATGGCGACGGCCGTGACGCCGATTCGCAACGAGCGCGATCTGCGGGCGAAGACCGTGGTGAAGGTCGTGCTGGACCGTGACGACGGCGCGCTCTATTTCTCGCGGGCGACGATTCCGGCCTGTCGCGACAATCCGGAGGACTACACGACGGGGCTCTATGTGCGTCATCTCGGCATCTACGCCTATCGGGGCGCGTTCCTGCGTCGCTATGTCAAAGAGCCGCCGTGCGCGCTTGAGCAGACGGAAAAGCTTGAACAGCTGCGCGCGTTGTGGATGGGCGCGAAGATCGCCTGCATCCGTACGGATGACGAAGGCATCGGCGTCGATACGCCGGAAGATGCCGTGCGCGTGGGTGAAATTCTCGCCGCGCGTTCGGTCCGCTAAGGAAGGGACGTGGCGATGAAGATCCGTGACATCCTGTCTCAAGGAACGCCCTCGGTTTCGTTCGAGGTCTTTCCGCCGAAGAAGGACGTGCCGTTCAAGCCCGTACAAGACGCCGTGGCGTGGCTTGCGCAATTGAAGCCGTCCTTCATTTCCGTCACCTACGGCGCCTCGGGCAATGCCCAGGCGAACACGGCCGAAATCGCCTCGTACGTCCAGTCGTGCGGCACGCCCGCGCTGGCGCACCTCACGTGTCTCACGTCGAGCCGTGATCGCATTGCAGACGAAGTTGCCAACCTCCGGGCGCGCGGAATCGAAAACATCCTGTGCCTGCGCGGCGACTACCCGAAGGGGACTGTCCCCGAAACGGCGGCTCCGGGCGATTTCGCCCATGCAGTCGACCTCGTGCGCGCGCTCGCGGGCGAAGGGTTCTGTCTGGGTGGTGCGTGCTATCCTGAATGCCATCCCGAGTGCGTGCATCTGGCGGACGACATCGCGCATCTGAAGGAGAAAGTCGCGGCGGGACTCGACTTCCTCACGACGCAGATGTTCTTTGACAACAACATCTTCTACCGCTACCTCGCGAAGCTGCGGGGTGCGGGCGTGTCGGTGCCGGTGATTGCGGGCATCATGCCTGTGACGAACGGGCGCCAGATCGCGCGGATCTGCCAGCTTTCGGGTACGGCCCTGCCGAACCGCTTCCGCGCGATCGTGGATCGCTTCGGCGATGATCCGGCGTCGATGCTGTCGGCGGGAGTCGTCTATGCGACGGAGCAGATCGTCGACCTTTTTGCCAATGGCGTGACGGCGGTGCATGTGTATACGATGAACCGTCCCGAAGTCGCTGAACGCATCATCTCCAATTTGGATGGAATTATTTCGTGAACGCGAAACTCGAATCGATTCTCTCGCGCCGTCTGCTTTTCCTGGACGGCGGTTTTGGTACACAGTTGCAGGCGCGCGGGCTGCGTCCGGGCGAGATTCCCGAAGACTGGAATCTCACGCATCCCGAGGCCGTGCGGGCCGTACATGCCGACTACTTTGCCGCCGGCAGCGACATCGTCTGTACGAACACGTTCGGGGCGAATCGCGCGAAGTACCATGGCAGCCAGTCTCTGGCGGAGATCATTCCGGCGGCCATTGAGAATGCGCGGGCGGCCGGTGCGGGGAAAGGACTTGTCGCCCTTGATGTGGGGCCCACGGGCCGCCTCCTCAAGCCCGTGGGCGATTTCGCCTTTGATGCGGCCTACGAGGTGTTTGCCGAGCAGATCGCCTGCGGTGCGAAAGCGGGGGCGGACCTTGTCGCCATCGAGACGATGGGCGATGTGTACGAACTCAAGGCGGCCGTTCTGGCGGCGAAGGAGAATTGCGACCTGCCGGTTTTCGCGACGGTGGCGCTTGGTGAAAACGGCAAGCTCCTGACGGGAGGCGATGTCGAGTGTGTGGCGGCCCTGCTGGAAGGGTTGCGCGTCGATGCACTTGGATTCAACTGCGGGCTGGGTCCGGACCGCATGCTGCCGTTCGTCGAGCGCTTGGCGCGCGTGACGACGCGTCCGTTGATCGTAAAGCCCAATGCGGGCCTGCCGCAGGTCGTCGACGGCAAGACCGTGTTCAAGGTGGGTCCCGAGGAATTTGCAGACGATGTCGCGGCGCTGGTGAAGGCGGGGGCGTCGATTGTCGGCGGGTGCTGCGGCACGACGCCGGCGCATCTTGCCGCTGTGTCTGCGCGGTTGTCGGGAGCGGTGCCGGTTGCGAAGGCGGAGTCCGCAGGTACGCACGCCTGGATCTCGTCCGGGACGCACGCCGTCGACATCCCGATCGACGATGCGATTCTCGTTGGCGAACGCATCAATCCGACCGGAAAGAAAAAGCTGAAAGCCGCGCTTTTGGCGGGCGATGTCGATTATGTGCTCCGCGAGGCGGTAAGTCAGGCCGAGGCGGGTGCGCAGGTGCTGGATGTCAATGTCGGCGTGCCGGGAATTGACGAACCGGCCGTCCTGCAGGCGACCGTCGAGGCGGTACAGGGGGTGACGGATCGTCCGTTGCAGATCGATACGTCCGATCCGGTTGCGCTGGCACAGGCCCTGCGGCATTATAACGGCAAGGCGCTTGTCAACAGTGTGAACGGCAAAGAGGAAAGTCTGTCGACCGTGCTGCCGCTTGTGGCGAAGTACGGTGGCGTGGTGGTCGCGCTGACGCTGGACGAAACAGGTATCCCGCCGACGGTGGAAGGGCGTCTTGCGATTGCGCGGAAGATCCTTGCGCGAGGTGAAGAATACGGGTTGGGGCCGAACGACTTCGTCATCGATCCGTTGTGCCTGTCCGTTGCAACGGCGGCGCCCGAGACGGTGCGAACCGAGTTCCCGGGGAATGTGGTGCTGGAGACGGTGAGGCGGATCAAGTCCGAACTCGGCTGTCGGACGGCGCTTGGCGTTTCGAACATTTCCTTCGGGCTGCCGGCGCGTCCGCTTTTGAACGGGACGTTTTTCTCGCTCGCGCTGGAGGCGGGACTTTCGGCGGCGATTGTGAATCCGCTCTCGGTGGAAATGACGACGGCCTATCACGCGTGGCGCGCGCTGACGGGACGAGACGGCAAGTGCGCGGACTGGGTGACGTTCGCCCCGACCGTTGCGACGACGGTTGTCGCGACCCCGGCGGGAACGGCAGTGATGAAGTCGGCTGGGGGCGGAGGTGAAGTCCTCGGGGCCCTCAACAAGGCGATTCGGCAAGGCTTGAAGACGGATGCAGCGCACGCGGCGGCGGAGTGCCTTGCGCAGGGAATGAAACCGCTCGAACTGATTGATCGGGAGATCGTGCCGGCGCTTGAGTTTGTCGGGCAGGGATTTGAGAAGGGGACGCTCTTCCTGCCGCAGCTGCTGATGGCGGCCGAGGCGGCCTCGGCGGCGTTTGTGTCCGTTCGTGCGGCACTGGCGGCCGACCCGTCGGCGCAAGGACGAGGAACGCGTCCGCGACGTGTGATCCTTGCGACGGTGAAGGGCGACATTCACGACATCGGCAAGAACATCTGCCGGGCGTTGGTGGAGAACTATGGCTTCGACGTGCTGGACCTTGGACGCGATGTCGCGCCGGAAAAGGTCCTGGCGGCGGCGCGGGAGAACGAGGTGAGACTCGTTGGGCTGTCCGCGCTGATGACGACGACCGTGGGCGCGATGGAAGAGACGGTCAAGTTGCTGCATGACGAACTGCCGGGCTGCCAGGTTGTGGTGGGAGGTGCCGTGCTGACGGCGGACTTCGCCCAGCAGATCGGGGCCGACTTCTATGCACGGACGGCGATGGATCTCGTGCGGATCTGCGAAGAGGTGTGCAAATGAGAATCGCGGGCGGAGAGTGGCGGGGGCGCAATTTGCGCGTGCCGAGCGGAGACGCGGTGCGTCCGACGCAAGACCGTGTGCGCGAAGCGCTCTTCTCGATGCTGCAGTTCGAATTGGCGGGGGCGAACGTGCTGGATCTCTTTGCGGGTTCGGGTTCGGTCGGTCTTGAGGCGCTCTCGCGCGGGGCAGCGGCGGCGACGTTCGTCGAGCTTGCACCGCGCCATCTCGTGTGCGTTCAGGCGAACATCGCACAGGTGAAGGCGGAAGGGCGCACGCAGGTTGTCCGCGCGGATGTCTATCAGTGGCTGGCGTCCTACCAGGGGGCGTCCTTCGATATCGCCTATGCCGACCCGCCCTACGAATTGGGCGCAACCCAGGGATATGCGCGCGTGCTCGAGCTGCTGGCCGTACGGAACGTCGTCAAAGAGGACGGCCTCTTCATCGCCGAAATGAAAGCCCACCAGAATCCCGATGTGTCACCGCTCTGGGATCTTTGCCGCGATCGCACCTACGGCCAAACCCGCCTTGCTATCTACCGTCGTAAGTCAACAGACTTACCAAAGTAGAAGCACTTACTACCCCCTGCCTGGTAATAGCACAACGAATAGGCTTTACCCCTGCCGGTCGCCTCGCACCACAAGGCCCCAACCGCCTACCCGTCGTGCTACTACCCCCCCCCGCGCCGCCCCCGCGCCGCCCCGAAAAACTTTTTTCAACTTTTTTCATTTTCCCCCTTGCTTTCCTCCGGCGG
>JAKSOY010000459.1 GCA_024405255.1 Kiritimatiellia bacterium | reverse complement strand
ACTTGTGGAAATCGGTGCCGAACGCATGCGCCGCGTCATAGACGATCTTGACGCCATACTTCTCGCGAAGCCGCTCGAAGCCCTCGACGTCGCAGCGGTTGCCGTAAACGTGCACGGGGACAATCGCCTTGGTGCGCGGCGTGACCAGCTTTTCCGCCGCCGCCGGCGACAGACAGAGAGTCTCGGGATCAATGTCGGCAAAGATCGGCTTCGCCCCGATGCGGACAAGCGCATGCGACGTCGCGACGAACGTGAACGGCGTCGTGATGACTTCCCCGCCCTCGAGCCCCAGCGCCTTGAAACCCATCTCCAGCGCGAGCGTTCCGTTGTTGAAGAGCGCAAGATTCGTCTCGGGCACACTCAGGTAAGCCGCCAGTTCCGCATGGAACCTCTTCAGCATCGGCCCGTTGTTCGTGAGCCACCGGTTGCGCCAGATCTCCTCGCACCCGCGCTTGAACTCGTCAAGCGGCGGCAGATACGGACGCGTCACAAGAATAGGATCGTCGAATCGGATCATTTTTCTCCGCTCCTCAATTTTACCGTGGAAAAGGAAACCCGGAGGCGCTTTCGCTTCGGATACGGAATGGAGAACGAGAACCTTTCCTCTGTATCCGCAAGCTCGTCGGGCAGATAGAACCTGCGCAAAAACCGGCTGTGGCGGAAGCCCGTGTAAAGGTCGGAAAGAAAAGCCGTCTTCCGTGAACCAAACGTACGGCTTTCAGGCGAACGCGACGAGAAAATGCCATGACCATTGAAATTGTACACGCTCATAACCTTGTCGATGAACCACATCGGACCACGGTCAAGAAACGCATACTGAACCGACATGTCCCAACAGAACACGTCGTCAATTGTCAGAAAATCCCTGTAGAAGTCCGGACTGATAAGAAGAGGATGACGATAAACCCTCGAGGACGGATGCGTGCACCCGACATCCTCGAAATGGCAGACTCCGCTACGGCCGACCGCTCCAAGCGTTCCAATCGACTTCAATTCAGCATCCCGCACCTCTGTCTGGTGGGCGCAAAACGTACATTCGGGATGGGCCTGTAACGCCTCGATTTGCAAATGTAACTTATCCTCGTCACACCAATGGTCGTCGCCCTCCAACAGGGCATAGTACCTCGTGTCAATCTCCTTCCTCGCGGCGGCGGAATTTCCCCCGGGGCCGACACCCATGTTGCGCTCGCGAACAAGATGAACGATTCGAGAATCTTCAGCCGCCAGGCGACGGACGATTTCGGTCGTCCCGTCCGTGGAAGCATCGTCCGCAACAACGATCTTCAGCCCGTCAACGCCTTTCTGGGACATGACGCTCCTCATGCTGCGCTCTATGCTTGCAGCATGATTGTAAGTCACGAGCAAAACCGTAATTCCGTTCTTTAGATCTTCAGGCCTCTCAATCATTCGCGCTTCCTCTCTCGTCAATCGGCTTCAGCACGGTCACAACCCCTTTGACCTCAGGAAGTCGCCGTAGTCGCGGATGTAGTCCGCCTCGTTGTAGTGCTCGCTCGC
>JAKSOY010000458.1 GCA_024405255.1 Kiritimatiellia bacterium | reverse complement strand
GCGCTGGATCGCCAAGCCGGACCAGAAGGCCAAGGCGCTCGACGCGGCCAAGCTCACGGTCAAGAAGAATTCCGTCGCGTTCAATGATCTTCCGGCAGAACTTCAGGGATGCCCGGATGTCGTCATGCTCGATTCTCTTTCGTACGGGCCGCGGCTGAAAAGCGTTGATGACCCCGATGCCGAAAGCGGGAAGTCCTTTTTCCAGGAGAAGGTCAAGGCGTCGGGGCACATTACCGTTGGTGCCTATGATTTCGCGACCAAGAAACCCTGTCGACGTCTTCCGGGGCCGGAAGGGGTCGTTCTTGACTCGAAAACGGCGGATGGCAAATATCACTGGCATCGGGTGGGGGTCTATCATTTCGGCGAATCGACCATGTTCTACGTAACGAGCCGATGGGCGCCCAACTGGAACCTTGGAAGTTTTTACAGAATGGCTGACGGGTTCAGCGAAGACGAAGATTCGAACTGGTATGAAATCTGGGTTTCCGTCAAGGTACAGGGGCCGGATTTCGTAAAAGGTTCGACGGCGAAGAATGGTGTTTGGGCTGATCGGATGGTGCTCCGGAGGGTTGATCCGCCGAAGAGGAGGAAATAACTTGGAAATCTCGAAATGGGGGATGAGGTTGGCAGGGGTTGTCTGCGCCTCGTTTGCGTTGGTCACGGGCGCGCCCGCCGGCGAAATCGTTGAAATTTGGCCGGAGGAGAAGATGCCCGACCGTCAGGCCGTGCAGACGAACGCGCCGTACATGGTCTGGCACGTGCCGAAGGAACTGAAGAGCAAGGCGATCCTGATCGCGGTCTCGGGCGGGGGCTACAAACGCTGCGCGATCGACGGATTCGAGGTGGAACCGATCCGCGACTACTTCCTCGACCGCGGCGTCACGGTCGTCACGATGAAGTACCGGACGCCTCGTCCCGAGGGGATCCCGTTCCACCAGACGGCCTGGCAGGACGCACAGCGCACGGTGCGTCTTGTCCGGCGCGAGGCGAAGCGCCGCGGACTCGATCCGGAGAATATCGGCTTCACCGGCTGCAGCGCGGGTGGACACCTGACCTTGCTCGTAGCGACGAGCTCGCAGACTCCCGCATACGCGCCGATCGACGAGGTCGATGCGGAGCCGTGCCACGTCAACTGGGCGATCCCGGTCTATGCGGCCTATGCGCTTTCGGACGTGATGGACAGTTCGAGTCCGAACCTGAAGAATCGCGGCAACGATCTCTCGGTGCCGCTTTCGCCCTATCTCAAGTTCGATGGGAAGACCTGTCCGATGTGCTTCTTCTGCGGAGATGCGGACTGGTGGACGATGCACAGCGTGCGCGTCTACCACAAGCTCCGCACGATGGATATCCCTGCCGAACTCCACACGTTCGTCAAGGAACAGCATTGCTTTATGCGCGATCCGAAGCCTGACACGAACGCCGCGAACTGGAAGGACATCGTCTGGGGCTGGATCGTGCGAATGGAAATCAATCGGTGACAGAGGAAATGAAGAATTGCATTGCAGTTGCGTTGTGTGTGAC
>JAKSOY010000457.1 GCA_024405255.1 Kiritimatiellia bacterium | reverse complement strand
ACGTATGGCAATTTGCTTGACGCGCATCCGCCGTTCCAGATTGACGGTAATTTGGGATGCACCGCGGCGATTGCCGAAATGTTGCTGCAAAGCCACGAGAAGACATCCGACGGCAAGGTTGTACTGCGGCTTCTTCCGGCGCTGCCGTCCGTTTGGAGAAACGGATCGGTTCGCGGTTTGAGGGCGCGCGGCGGATATGTCGTGGATCTGTCGTGGAAGGACGGGAAGGTGATAGAGCGTAGGATTTTGGGAGGCGACCCGAACGGCTATGTCGTCGAGGAAACTGCCGCGCCGGAAAGTTCGGAAGCGAGTGTTCGCATGTTCGTCCGGCGGGTGCTTTCGGAGAACCCCGTGCATTACGATTTCGAAACCATGGACACGCATGCCTTTGACCGGACGTATGCGGCCGTGGCACGGGCAGACCGCTCTGCGGATGCCGCGTTCGACGAACTGGGCGATCCGGCGGCCATTGCGGAGTGCCGCGCCAGGCTCAAGTCGAAGATGGTGGCGGCCATTGGCGGGCTGCCGGAGCGCACGCCGCTCAATGTCCGCAACTGCGGGACGGTTCGGAGGGACGGTTATTGCATCGAGAAACTACTTTTCGAGAGCCGTCCGAAGCATTATGTGACGGGGCTTCTGTTTCTCCCCGATTCCGCGACTGCGACCTCTCGGGCGCCGGGTGTTCTCGTGACCTGCGGACACAATTCCAATGGAAAGAACACATGCTGCAATCAGCGGGCTGCGGTTGTCCTGGCCCGGCACGGCCTCGTGTCCCTGATCTATGATCCCATTGATCAGGGCGAGCGGGCCCAGATTGCGAGTCAGGGGGCGACGAGTGTGTTCGGTCACGTCAACTTGGGATTGCGGGCGCACCTCCTGGGTTGGTCGACGGCCCAGTTCCGCGTCTGGGACGGCATGCGTGCGCTGGATGTCCTCGCGTCGCGTCCCGAGGTCGATGCAACGAAGCTTGGCGTTACGGGCATGTCGGGCGGCGGGACGATGAGCGCCTATCTGAATGCGCTTGATGATCGTTTTACGGCGGCATCCTCGATGGGCTACATCACGACCTTGCGCGCGCTTGCCGATCGGAACGGACCGCAGGACATGGAACAGGTCATTTTCGGTCAGTTGCGGGATGGGGTCAACCATCTGGCGCTCTTGCTCATGAACGGTCATTCGGCCATTGCTCCCGGCTTTTCCTATGGAGATCTGTTCCCGTATGCCGGAAGCGAGGAGACGTTTGAACGGGCGAAGGCGTTTTTCGCCAAGGAGAGGCGCGGTGACAAGATCGCGCGAATCGACTGCGACGGTCCGCATAACTGGTATGAAAGCGAAAAGCTGGCGTTGACCGCTTGGTTCAGGAAGTGCCTGACGGACGATGCGACGGTCTGGCCGCCGGATGCGGAGACGATTGAACGGGCAGATGTCGGGTTTGACTTTTCCTCTGTCGATGTGGGGCTGGCGGAGACACCCGAGACGAATGTCCTTGGTGGCAAGGGCGTGATGTCGCTTCCCGGCGCACG
>JAKSOY010000456.1 GCA_024405255.1 Kiritimatiellia bacterium | reverse complement strand
GCGTGCGCCACAAAACGCAGCTGCTCGGCCGTGCCAACGTCGTAGGGCGGATTGAGGAACGCCGCCGTCGGACGATGATTCGCCATCACCTCGTCCCGTGTCTGAAAACAGTCGCCGCAGTAGATGTTGCTCTTGCCGTCTCCGCGAAGCATCATGTTCGAGCAAGCGTAGGTGTACATGGACGGACGCATCTCGACGCCGACAAGCTGCTCGCTGCGGATGCGAGCCTTCGTATCCTCGTCACTTCCCGCCTCGCGGAACATCCGCTTCATACCGGAAACCAGGAATCCAGCCGTCCCGCAGCAAGGATCATAAAGCACGTCGTTTGCGGTAAGATCGGCGAGGTCGCAGAAGAGGTCGGTAACATGCGCCGGGGTCAGGACAAGACCCTGTTTCTGCTCGCTCCCCGCATAGCGAATGAACTCCGTGTAAAAGCGCCCGAGAACATCATAGCCCGCGTGCTCCATCGTCGTCAGCGGATAGACATTGCGAAAGAGATAGGTAACAATATCCTTCAGCACCTCGATCGTCGAACGCTCTTCCTTCGTCACCTTGTTCTTGATCCGCTCCTGCATGAAGATCGGATCGTTGAGTATCTTCCGAAGTTCGCAGATGATCGCCTGCTTGTTACGCACCTTTCCGGCCGTGAGCGTCGTATCAATCGCATTCATCATCGACTGCGAAAGCGAGGCCACCGTCGGTTCGGTTGCGTACGAAAGCTGAAATGGCTTGTTTATGAGTGACAGCAGAATCGCACTCACCATCGTATTGCGCATCGTCTCGTTGATCGAGTAGGCGTTGTACTCTTCGTTCAGTTCGATCGCCTTCTGGACAATGTCCGTCGTGCGCAGATTCTCCGCAAACTGCTCGTTGGCGAACAAATGAAGATACGAATTGATCGAAAGAAGCACACTGTCGGAAAGCGGAACGCACTCCGATGCGCCCTTAGCCCATTGAAACTGCGAGACCCGCAATTCGGCCCTGCTCTCACCGCTCACGGCAATGGCTATGACGTCATACTCTGCCGAAAGGGCCGAAGCGTAGCGGAGTACGCCATCCACGGCAAACTCGACTGGACGATCGTGCCCTGGGCTTTCGTGACGCGAGACAGACGCCTTGCACTCAATGACAATGAGATAGCGCGTATCAGCAGGAAAGGTGATCAGAAATTCCGGCAAACCGGCACCACGGCCGCCCGTCTTGGAAGCCGATGCCAAAAGTCTCGCGATCGCGCGATTCTTGGATCGCTGCTCCTCAAGCCGAATGGACTTATAGAGCGGATCGTTCTTGAAATGCGCCCGTACAATCTCTTCTGTTATCCGTTCGTTTGCCATAATTCCGCCCTCGTCAGTACGGCAGCTTGACAAGCCCCGAAAAGCCCATGAAGGCCAGGCTCAGGAGCCCGCCCGTCACGAGCGCGATCGCGATGCCGCGGAAGCACCGCGGCGGATCGGCGTGCGCCAGCTTCTCGCGGATTCCGGAGAAGATGACGAGCGCGAAGCCGAAGCCGACGGCCGCCGCGAACGAGAAGAA
>JAKSOY010000455.1 GCA_024405255.1 Kiritimatiellia bacterium | reverse complement strand
GAGCAGATGAACGTACGGCCCTCGACGCGCGCGACGTCGCTCTCGTGGGAGCGGGCGAGATAGCACTCGGGACGCTTCTTGGGGCAGAGCTTGATGAACTGGCCCTTCTTGACCATCATCTCGCAGATCGCGAGGTGCTCCTTCTTCGAGCCCGACACGACGACGATCTTGTCCGGCGTGCAGACCTTGTTCCACTTATCAACCCAATCGAACACCTTGGCGTTCGCGAATTTCGGCGTCTTGGCCATGTTATTCATTCTCCTTAGTTGTTTCCGGGTACTCCCGGAGAAAAAAGTTAGCGTATAGTTTACAATTTTAGCGCGTTTTTATCAAGCTAGAAAATTCACTTTTTACTTTTTCTGGTAGTCTTTGCTCCGGTCGACATCGTTTTCGTGGCTGCGGAGCAGGCGTTCGGAGGACGCGCTGCCGGGCTTCTGCACCCCATCGCACGCCTTCATCCAGTCCGCCTTCGCCTTGAAGAACGCAGCTCCGGCCGCATTTTCGGTCTGAATGAAGAAAACACGGCTATGGCCGGTCTTGAGGTTCGCGCGCTGGTCGGTGCGCATCGCGCCTTCATGTCCGAACCAGTCGCCGTAGAGCCAGCAGCCGCAGGTATAGGGGTTGCCGGAAAGCTTGCCGGTCTGCGGCACCGCGAAGACCGTGTCGAAGGTCTTGCGCGAAATGACGGTCTTGCCCTTCCAGGTACCGTGGTGGGCGAGCATCTGCGAGAAGCGGATCATGTCCGCCGCCGTCGAGAAGAGTCCCGCACCCGGTGCCGGCTCGATCTTCTTCGCCTTCGGGAACTTCAGCTGCCGGCAGCAGTGGTCGTTGCCGGGACGGAACTTGCCGCCCCGCGTGGTGTACGCCTTCACGAGACGGCGCACCTGGTCGGCGCTCGGCGTGAAGGTGGTGTCCTTCATGCCGAGCGGATCGAGCACGCGCTCCTTGAGATACACCTCGAACTTCTTGCCTGTCGCCACTTCAAGCGCGGCCGCCGCCACTGAGAAACGCATCGTGCCGTAGCAGAAGCTCGTGCCCGGCTCGCGCGCCATCGGCTGCGCCGCATACCACTTCGCCGCGTCGCGCAGCGGGATGGAATTGTCAATGAACGAAATCTCCTTGGACATGCCGTCCTGATGTGACGTCACGTCACGGATGGTGAGCTCGCGCTTCGGACGATGTCCGTCCGCGAATTTCACGTCCTTGTACTCGGGCAGGAACTTCGACACCTTGTCGTCGAGCGAAATCACGCCGTCGTCGATGCCGCACATCATCGCCGCACCAAGGAAGGTCTTGGACATCGAAAAGATCGCGAAGACCGTATCCGCCTTCATCGGCACCTTGTTTTCCGCGTCGGCATATCCGAAGAAGTCCCAGGTCTCCTTGTAGTCGGCGTCGGAAAGGACGCTGATGACACCCGCGATTTCCCCGCGTTCGATGTAAGGTCCAAGAGCCCCCCGCACCGCCGCGCTCCCCTGATCGGCCGCCCAGACCGCACAAGAGACGCCAAACGCAAAGACAGACTGAACAATGAACTTTCGAATGTTTTTCATAG
>JAKSOY010000454.1 GCA_024405255.1 Kiritimatiellia bacterium | reverse complement strand
GGCGACCGTCACCTACCGCGTCCTCCGGAAGGAGGAGAAATGACGCGAACAGGCGGAACGGCTGGATTTCGGCAGTGGCAGGCGAGGACCATCGTCTGCGCCATGGTCGGCTATGCGCTGTTCTATTTCATTCGCAAGAACCTGGCCGTCGCGCTGCCGTCCATCGAGGCCGATCTCGGGGTCTCGAAGATCCAGCTCGGCGTCTTCCTGACGCTGCACGGCCTGCTGTACGGGTTCTCGCGCCTCTTCAACGGGATGTGGGCCGATCGGACGAGCGCCCGTGTCTTCATGGTGCTTGGGCTGCTGTTGTCGGTCGTGATGAACGTTTGCTTCGGCCTGTCCTCGTCCGCCTTCCTGCTTGGCGCGTTCTGGGTGGCCAACGGCTGGGTCCAGGGCATGGGCGCGCCGCCCTGCGCCCGGTTGATGACGCATTGGATTCCGCCGAAGAGGCTGGCCTCGCTGATGACCGTCTGGAACGCCTCGCATTCGATCGGGGCGTTTGTCGCGGTCGTCGCCTGCGGAGCGATCGTCTCCGCCGGTCTCGGCTGGCGCTGGTGCTTTTTCCTTCCTGCCGCGTTCTGCGCGGTTGGCGCGGCCTTCCTCTGGTGGGGAATCCGTGATACGCCGGGATCGGTCGGCTTGCCGGAGATCGGCGAACGGACCGACGGCGCTTCCGCATCCGTGAAGCCCTCCGCGCCGTTCCGCGAGATCCTGATGAAGCACGTCTTCGGCAACCGCGTCATCTGGACGCTGGCCCTTGCGAATTTCTTCGTCTATGTTGTGCGCTTCGGGGTGCTGGACTGGGGCTTTTCCATGCTGCGCGAACAGTATCCCGGCATTTCGCCGCTGATGGCGAGCGTCGTGCTGGGCGGCTTCGAGTTCGCGGGCATCTTCGGCATGATGGCGAGCGGCTGGGCGACGGACAGGTTCTTCGGCAGCCGCTGTCCGCGCACCTGCGTTCTCTGCATGGCGGGGGCGGGGCTGTTCATCCTGTGCTTCAGCCTCCTGTCCGCCGAGCATACGCCCTGGTGGGTCGCGACGCTCGTCCTCGGCGGCGCCGGCTTCTTCACCTACGGGCCGCAGGCGCTCGTGGGCGTTGCGGCGGCGAACATCGCGACGAAGGAAGCCGCGGGAACCGCAACCGGGTTCACCGCGGTCTTCGGCTATCTCTCGACCCTTGTTTCCGGCGTCGGCGTCGGCTGGGTGGCGAAGAGCTGGGGCTGGCATCCCGTCCTCTGGATGCTGGCGGGCGCCGCCGTGTGCGGGCTTGTCCTTTTCGCGGCGATCTGGAACGCAGCAAGCGATGGTTATGACCGCACGGAAATGAACAGGCGGTAAGGCGCTTTGCTTATCTCCGGCCCTTTGGGATCCAGGCATCGGCGCTGGTGACTTGTCCCGCCTTGCGACCCTTGACCGCGAAGAGTGGTTTTGATATGATTCGCTCAGCATATGAGAAAAGGGTTCGGGCAATCGAGCTTTGAATCGACCGTTGGCGTGGCCGGCGGCCTGGCGGGTGATAACTTGCACTATTCCCCGAATTTGAGACACGGTAGGAATTGACGTTAGTGTCTCCTTT
>JAKSOY010000453.1 GCA_024405255.1 Kiritimatiellia bacterium | reverse complement strand
GGAAATTCAGAAGCGCGTGTGGTCAGTCGGTCTTCGCAGACCAGTTCGCCGGGCACCCCGCCGGGAACGCGGTTGTCGCATTCCGCAAGGCGAATGACGGCCTCCAGGTAGCCGAAGCTGAGTCGGTCGTTGAGGATGAGCAGGATGAGGCGAATGCGCAGCTTCTGGCTGGCGATGATTCCAAGCCAAAGTGCCGTCTGGACTTCGAGATCGAGAAGCGGGAACGAGACCGTGACGAAGCGCAGATGGGCCGTCCAACGCGGATCTTCCGCCCGTTGGTTGATCGGTGTGTAGATTCGTGCGGGATTTTCCGTCGGATTCTCCCAGCGCCAGTCCAGGTAGAGGATCTGCCCCGTTGATTGCCTTTGGCCTCGGATCGACAGGGGAATGGGGGCCGGGGACGCTTTTGCCAGGTCGGTGAGCGTCCGGTGATGCCCGCCGCGAGCGATGGAGGTCCTTACGAATTCCGTCTCATCGGCAGAAGGGGGAGTTTTCGCCGCAATGCGTTGTTTGTGTCTTTCCAGCTCAAGGTCGATGTCGGACGTCTTTACGCCCAGTGCCGTGAGTTCCTCTCGGATGGATTCGTCGCATTCTCCGCTCGTCTTTCCATAATGGATGATGCGATCCAGCGCGAGCTCTTCTCCGACGAGCCCCTTGCGCAGCCCGGCCACGCCAGCGATGTAGCGTCCGCATGCGCCCACAATATCAGAGAGGCATTCGCTCATTGCTTGGCGCTTTCACTTTTGGCGTATGCTGCCGCCATTTGCCTGACGGAAGCCTCGGTGAAGCCGATCGAACGCTTGCCGATTCCCATGACGCGGACGAGCTTGCCTTTGTTGGCAAGGTGGTCAAGGCTGCGGTCGCAGACCCCTATCAGTTTTCGGGCCTCCGCCCTGTGGATGACCCGGCTCATCGGCTGGATGTCCGTCGTCGGCACGGGGATCTTTCCCTCGAGGATATCCATGGCGTAGCTCACGCTGTCCTTGGGTATGGAGGTGTCCGCCCCGAGTGCTGTCATCACGACTAACTTAATGTCCGCTTTCACTTCATCCGTTCCTTTCCCTTGCGATCCCGATCTGGCGCAAGAACACGTGAAGTATATCAGGGATGCAAGCGGCTTCTCAAGACCCTTTGAGCTTTCGCGGGGGTTGAAAAACAAAATCGAATATGCGAATCGACCAATAAATACGGGCGATTTCTGCTTGTCCGTGTTGGGAAAGCGCACTACCTGGCACGTCAGTTCCCTTGGGGTCGCCGAAAATTAAATGAAGCTCGCCTTACTGGCCTGTAACTTCTCTTGTTGGGGCTAACGGGTGTCGGGGAAAGTTATTGGCGCTCCAGGAGGCATTTCCAGACCGACGGGCCGGAATAGCCCAGCGCACGTTTTCCGCAGCCGATGATCTTGAGCACCTTCCGCTGTCTTACAAGCGCTTGAACGGCACTGTTTCCGAGGTTCAGTGCCCGGCATGTTTCCTGTCGGTTCAGGATGCGATAGAAGCGGTCGGGGATTGAGAATCGCCGCATGTCATCGAACATCATCGCGGTGACGTAGACGAGCACTTCCTCGCTAAAGCATTCCTGGTAGCCTCTGAGCACCGC
>JAKSOY010000452.1 GCA_024405255.1 Kiritimatiellia bacterium | reverse complement strand
GGTCGACGAAAAGGATGCCGCCGTGGTCGCGGAGGCGGAACATCCAGCCGGAAAGTCGAACGGTCTTGCCCGCGTCCGAGGCGCGGAGCTCATTGCACGTATGCGTACGATAAGGATGCATTCTGTAATCTCCTCAAAATTATGGTGTATTATATCATATATATGGGGTTGCGGGTGTCTGTCGCGTTCGGGTTTGTGATATAATGTTGTCAATATGAAGTACATCTCTCTGCTGGCTGTCGTTTCCGCCGCCCTTTCTTCGTCCGCCGAATGGCGGCTTCCGCTGGCCGAGTTTCGCGACAAGATGGAGGGCGATCCAAGCGAGATCCTGCAGGCAGGGGACGGGAAATGCGATGTTGCCGCCTATGTGTGGCCGGCGTATCAGCCCGAACCGCGATGGGCGGAGCTGGGAGTCTTCGGCAAGGGCATCGGTGAGTGGCAGAACGTGCAGGAGGCGGTGCCGAAGTGGGAGGGGCACGTCCAGCCGCTGAAGCCGCTCTGGGGGTATGAGAACGAGGCCGACGCGAAGGTCGTCGAGCGGAAGATCGACGCGGCGGCTCGGCACGGCGTCAACGTCTTCATCTACGACTGGTACTGGTACGGCGGGCGTCCGTTCCTCGAGGATGCGCTGAACAAGGGCTTTCTCTGCGCGAAGAACAACGCGAAGATGAGGTTCTTCGTCATGTGGGCGAACCACCATGTGAACTGGCTCTGGGACAATACGACTGCCGACAAGCGCTGGGGTGCGCCGCGCAAGGACTGGCTTGGGTTTGTGACGGACGAGGAGTTCCGCACGAAGCTCGTTCCCCGCTGGATCTCGCAGTACTTCGGCCGGCCGAACTACTACCGCATCGGCGGCAAGCCCGTCTTTATGATCTACGAGGTCGGGACGTTCGTGCAGGGCGTCGGCGGCATTGAGAAGGCGGCTGAGGCCATTGCCTATCTGCGCGCCGAGGCGTCCAGGGCCGGATTGGGCGGCGTCCATCTGATGGCGTGTGACTTCGGTCTCAGGCCCGAGTGGGTGAAGCGGCTCGGCATTGACTCGGCGACGATCTACAACTTCGTGCACTGGGCGAACCCCGCCGGCAATCCCGATTACGCCGACTGGGCGAAGCGCGGTGCGCGGCGTTTCGATGCCGCGAAGCGCGAGCTGGGGGTCGCGGCGTATTTCCCGCATGCGTCCGTCGGCTGGGACACGAATCCGCGCTATCCGAAGGATTCCGTGCAGCCGACGGTGGTGAACTCGACGCCGGCGAAGTTCGAGCAGGCCCTCCGCCGCGCCAAGGCGTGGAGCGACGCGAACCCGCAGCCGGGGATGCCGAAGCTCATCACGGTCAACTCGTGGAACGAGTGGACGGAGGGCTCCTACCTCGAGCCCGACACGGTCAACGGCTTCGGCTATCTTGAGGCCGTGCGTCGTGTCGTTGAATAAGGGCCTCCGTTTTTTGTATAATATGCGCCGAAGAAGGAGAAAACGGCATGGCGTATTCGAAAGCGGAACTGGGTGCTGAATTCTGGATGCTCACGAAGGGCATTCTGCAGGATTCGACGGTCGACACCGACGAGGCGGCGGTCATCAAGCGCTGGCTTGAGGAGCACAAGGAGGGGT
>JAKSOY010000451.1 GCA_024405255.1 Kiritimatiellia bacterium | reverse complement strand
GATTTTGATATTATCGGGGCATGAAAATGACGATTGGTATGCTCGCGCTGCTGGCGGCGGGGACGGCGTTCGCGGCGGATGTGGCCGCCTTGGCGACGGGGGCGCAGGCCAAGACCGAGGTGGTGGCCGTCTACTATCCGCACTGGCACCCGTATCCCGTCGGGGAGAAGGTGATATTCGGCGAAGGCAGGAGCGAATGGGAGCTCGTGAAGCGGCAGAAGCCGCGTTACGAGGGGCATCCCGTGCCGATCAGGCCGCTCATGGGCTATTATGACGAGACGAACCCGACGAACGTCGAGAGGGAGATCGACATGGCGGCGGACGCCGGCATCGACGTCTTCATGTACGACTGGTACTTCTACGGGGATCGTCCGATGATGGACGAGGCGCTGAACCGCGGCTATCTGAAGGCAAGGAACGCCGCACGCGTCAAGTTTGCGCTGATGTGGTGCTACCACGACCGCCGCAACCGATTCGGGGCGCGTCCGGAGGACCCCGGCGCATGGGTCGCCAAGCGCGATCGGACGCCGGAGGAGTTCCGCCGCAACTTCGACTGGGTGCTCGAGCGCTATCTTCCCTCGCCGCTTTACTGGCGAAAGGACGGCAAGCTCTTCTTCTCGATTTTCAATGCGCCGGACTTCGTCAAGGCGATGGGCGGCGCGGAGAAGACTCGCGCATTGCTCGCCGAGGCGGACGCCAAGGCCGTTGCGAAGGGTCTCGGTCCGATCCACTGGAACGCCATGCAGGGCAAGGACTTCAAGGCGTTTGCGGCGGCGGGGTTCCTGTCCTGTTCGGCCTACAACATCACCTGCCACGACCTCAAGGACTACAAGAAGCGCTTTGCCGACAAGGAGCAGCTTTTCGAATACAAGGACGTCGCGGACGCCCACCGGCGCATCTGGAAGGAGCGCGCGAACCTGTCCGGCATCGTCTACATCCCGACCGTCACCCGCGGCTGGGATTGCTCGGGGCGCTGCCATCCTGACGAGCCGTTTCCCTGGCGTTGCGGCGGCTATCCCTACTCGGGCATCGTCCGCAACAACACGCCAGAGCTTTTCCGCGCGTTACTGGCGGATGCCAAGGCCTATGCCGAGACGTCGCCGCAGAAGCCGGGCGTCGTTCTTCTCAACGCCTGGAATGAGTACACCGAGGGCTGCTGGCTGGTGCCGGACGAAAACATAGGCGATGCCTCGCTAAAGGCGATCAAGTCCGTCTTCCGATAGTATAATGAAAGCTAAAATAAGATGAACTTCAAATTGGAAAACTTGCAGACGCTTGGTGCGATCCTGCTGCTGGCGGGATGTTCCGGCAGTTTTTAGGGCGCGCGTTGCGTTTGACACGGGCGGTCGGAAGTTTGGTAGAATATGGTGCAAGGAAAATTCAGGAATGAAACCGCTGGTATTCAAGAAGAGCGTCCATGAGGCGCTGTGGGGCTCCGAGAGCTGGGAAATCTCCGCGCATCCGTCCGATCCGAGCGTGATTGCGGGCGAGGAACGCAAGGGGGAGACCCTGCGCGAGGTCTATTCGGGCTTTCCGTTGCTGTTCAAGGTGATCGACGCGAAGACGCGGCTTTCGGTGCAGGTGCATCCGAACGAGGAAACCTGCAAAGTGACCG
>JAKSOY010000450.1 GCA_024405255.1 Kiritimatiellia bacterium | reverse complement strand
GCGAGGACAAGCTCACGTACGCGCTCCCGTTCAGCAGGATCAATCCGGCGGACTACCGCCTGTCCTGGGACATGCACAAGTACGTGAAGTCCCTGCGTGAACTCTCAAACGCACGCACGTCCGTTGACGAGAAGTTCAAGAAGCACCTTGCCAACGTCAAGGGCATGCGGGAGATCAGCGACCGCGAGGAGGTTTCGCTTGAATACGCCGCGCGCAAGGTGCAGATGGCGGCGGACCGCGAGCTCCGCGAACTCGACGATGTGGAGAGCGAGGACGACGACGAGGAGGCCGCGGCGAAAAAGCGCCGTCGCAAGCGCAACGAACCGAAGAGGAACGACGTGGTACTTGACGAGTCCTACAAGGTGCTGATGGACCTGATCCGCATGACAGGAGGCGAGGAGGTTCCTGAAATCAAGGGCTGGTGGTACTGATGCGGATTCGCTTCACCAAGATGCACGGGGCCGGAAACGACTTCGTCCTGATCGACGATCGGGACGGTGCCTTCCCCTGCGAACGCGAGGTCCTTGCGAAAATCGGCGCGCGACAGACGGGCGTCGGATGCGAGGGGATCATCCTCGTGCAGGAATCCGAGCGCGCCGACTTCCGGATGCGGTTCTTCAATCCGGACGGGTCCGAGGCGGAGCTCTGCGGCAACGGCGCACGGTGCGTCGCGGCGTTCGCGCGGGAAATCGGCGCGGCGAAGGCGGACCAGATGTGTTTCGAGACCCTGGCCGGAGACATTGGCGCGGAAATTGTCGGCGAGGGGCTTGTGAAGATTGCGATGCCGGATCCGAAGGACTTGCGCGCGAATTTCGTCAACAGCGGCGTTCCGCATTGCATCGTGCCGGTCGCTGATTTGGTGCGAGCCGACGTGGAGGGCGAGGGTCGGCGCATCCGCTATTCGGACGAATTCGCTCCCGCCGGGACGAACGTCGATTTCGTCGACTATCGGGCTCCGCACGATGTTTCGATCCGCACGTACGAGCGAGGCGTCGAGGCCGAGACCGGTGCGTGTGGGACGGGATCCGTCGCCGCGGCGCTTGTCGGTGTCGCGCAACACGGGCTTCGGTTTCCGGTCGCGGTCCATACCGTGAAGGGTTTTGAACTTGTGATCGACGGCACGTTTGACGGCGGCGTGTTCAGGTCCGTCACCCTGACGGGCCCCGTCGCCCGCGTTTTCGATGGCGAAATGGAGTTGTAGGCGAAGGGACGGCTGCCATGGGCGTATTTGAATTCCTGATGCTGGTCTGCTTCGGTTTCTCGTGGCCGTTCGCCATCGCGAAATCCCTGCGGTCGCGTTCGACCAAGGGCAAGAGCCTGATGTTCATGCTGCTCGTCGAGCTCGGCTATGTCTTCGGCATCGTCCACAAGGTCCTCAACAATTTCAACTGGGTGACGTGGGTCTATGTCGCCCTGTTCGTGATTGTCGGATTTGACGTCTACCTCTACTGGCGCAACCGCCGTTACGAACGGGCCTGGGAGCGGGCGGCCGAACACGTCACCGGCAAGGCGGCGGACTGATTGATTTGGTATAATATACGCCATCATGAAATGGACCAAGTCTCTTATCCAGACGCTCCGGGAGAATCCCGGCGACGCCGAAATTGATTCGCACAAGCTGATGGTCCGCGCGGGCCTGATGAAGAAGGTCGCGGGCGGGC
>JAKSOY010000045.1 GCA_024405255.1 Kiritimatiellia bacterium | reverse complement strand
AAGGTGGTCTTCGTTTCCAGAAGAACGTCTATCCTGGCATCATCAAGTTCCTCGGTTTCGAGCAGACCTTCAAGAACTCCCTCACGGGCCTGCCGATCGGCGGCGGCAAGGGCGGTTCCGACTTCGATCCGGCGGGCAAGAGCCCGGCCGAGGTCATGCGCTTCTGCCAGGCGTTCATGACGGCCCTCTACCGCTACATCGGTCCGGACATCGACGTCCCGGCCGGTGACATGGGCGTCGGCGGCCGCGAGATCGGCTACCTGTTCGGCCAGTACCGCCGCCTGAAGGGCGTCTGGGAGAACGGCGTCCTCACGGGCAAGGGCCTCAGCTACGGCGGCTCGCTGATCCGTCCCGAGGCGACCGGCTACGGCGCGGTCTACTATCTGCAGGAAGTCCTCAAGCACGAGAACGACACGATCGAAGGCAAGCGCATCGCGATCTCCGGCTACGGCAACGTGGGCTGGGGCATCATGAAGAAGGCGATGCAGCTCGGCGCCAAGGTCACCTACTTCGCGGGTCCGGATGGCTACATCCATGATCCGGATGGCGTGGCGACGGAAGAGAAGCTGAACTACATCCTCGAGATGCGTGCGGCCGACCCGATGCACTGCGAACCCTACGCGAAGAAGTATCCGAACGCGACGTTCGTCAAGGGCGAGAAGTGCTGGGGCGTCAAGGACGTCGACATCTACATGCCGGCGGCGACGCAGAACGACGTCAAGATGGAGTCGGCCGAGAAGATCGCCGCTTCGGGCGTCAAGTACTACATCGAAGTCGCCAACATGCCGACGACGAACGACGCGCTCAACCTCCTGCGTCAGCAGAAGCACATGATCGTCGCGCCGTCGAAGGCGGTGAACGCCGGCGGTGTGGGCGTGTCCGCGCTCGAAATGGCGCAGAACAGCGAGCGCCTCGTGTGGACGGCTGACGAAGTCGACGCGCAGCTCAAGAAGATGATGAAGACCATTCACGACAACTCGGCGAAGGCCGCGGCGGAGTATGGTCTCGGGTACGACCTCGTGGCGGGCGGCAACATCGCCGGCTTCATGAAGGTCGCCGATGCGATGATGGCGCAGGGCCTCTTCTAAGGTCTTGGCGCGTCTCGCGCAAGCTGAGAGAGGCGCGGACGGGGATCCCGTCTGCGCCTTTCTTGTTTGAGGATGTGAACGAATGGAACAACGAGTCGGTTGTTTCGAAGGATGTGTGGTCATGAGACGATTGATGTTTCTTTGGATTCTCGCCGTCGGATTTGCGGCGATGGGCGGTACGGCGCGTGTGCCGGTGACGGACACGTTTGCGCTCGCCGGACTGGCGAATGAACAACAGGCGCAGACGATTGCCGCAGGTCGTTCTTTCACGGTGCCGCGTACGGTGAACGACCTTGTGACGTTGAAGATTTTCCTGCCGGCGATTGCTACAGGCGAATGGAAGGTGCCGGGCTGGAAGTCGGCGCGGTGCCGTGCGGACCGCGTGACGGCGGAGATCGTGCGCGCGGACAACGGCACGCCGTTCGTCCTGGGACTCGATGCCTGGCATCAGTTGACGTATCTGTGCGATGGACGCGTCTTGCTGAACGGGAAGCTCGTTGGCATGTGCGGTGCGGGTCCGCTCACGTTTGGTGGCGGGGCGATGCTCTATCTGGCGGATGTGCGCACTTACTCGGCGCTGGATCCGGCGGCGAAGGAATTTGTTGAAAAGGGGGTCCCCCCGCCGGTGGTGCGTCAGGCGTGGACGGGCGGCGCGCGGACGATCGTGCGCGGGATTTCGCGTCCGATCGCGCATCGACTGCCCGTGTCGGCGACGACGCCGTATACGCTCGTGGCGGATGTGACGCTGCCCTCGACGAGTTGGAACGCCTGGCGGTGTGTCTATACGACGAGCCTTTCGCAGGATGCATCGATGTGCGTGAGCCCGCAGAACCTGTTCGGCATCGGCGGCAAGTACCACAATGTGGGTCTGAAGCCTGGTGCCTCCCGGCGTGTGGCGATGTCATTTGACGGCCGCGGACACGGAACGCTGGCCTGCAACGGACAGACGCTGATGACGATCGACCTGCCGAAGGCGGCGATCGTGGAGCCGGTGTTCTACATGTCCGGCGACGAAAGCGGCGAGGACGGCGAACTCGACGTGATGCAGGTGATGATTTTCGATCAGGCGTTGTCGCCCGCGCAGATGGCGGCCTTGGGAGGGTGCGGCAAATGAACAGACGTCGTTTTCTCGGTATGATCGCGGCTGGAACCGCGTATTCGTTCACATGGCGCGTGACAGCGGCGGAGGCGCGCAAGTTCCCCGGCGGGGTCGATCCGCAGCCACTCAATGCGGCGAAGGCGTTGCGCGGGGTCGATCCGCGTGCGCGCATTCAGACGAAGATCCCGCTCATCCGCAAGGGACCGAAACCGTTCTTCAATTTCGGCAAGGACGGGTCGTTCACCTTTTTCCAGGTCAGCGATGTGCAGGAACGAGGCCCGTTGCATCCGCGGTCGCGTGCGATTTTCGACAAGGCCTGCCAGATCTGGCATCCGCAGCTCGTCGTGATGACGGGCGACAATGTGGACTGTGCGCATAGCCGCCTCCTCTTCGAGTCGACGATCCTGCCGATCGCGCGCATGTATACCGAGAACCAGGTGCCGTTCGCGTTGACGATGGGCAACCACGACACGCAGTTCTGGGGCGAGGGCTGGTATCAGGGAGCCGAGCAGTGGGCGCTGTGGAGCCGCGCCGGCGGACGCTACTTCGTCGACTACAACGAACCCGATCTGCCTGGCACGGGGAGCGGTGTGATCAACATCTGTGCGCACGGTGACCTCGCGGGCCGGCAGCCGAAGTTCAACCTCTATCTGCTCGACTCGGGCGACTATGGTCCGCACGGCGGCTACGACGGGGTGAACACGCCGCAGATCCGATGGGTGGCCGAACGTCTGAAGGACCGGGTGCCGTCGCTCTTCTTCCAGCACATCCCCGTGTACGAAATGGACCTCGACAACGGCAAGGGCATTTTCACGGGCGCGGGTAAGCAGCGCCGTCTGGTGGCGGGACATGCCGTCGGTCTGTTCAAGGAGCCGCCGTGTCCGCAGGAGAAGCACGACTGGCCGCAGGCGCGCTATCTCGCGGACGGTAAGACGCTCTACCAGGTGTGGCGTGACAGCGGCTGCATGAAGGGGGCCTACTTCGGACACGACCACACGAACACCTTCGACGCCGTCAATGACGAGGGGGTGCGCCTCGGGTACTGCAAGTCGCTGACGAAGAACAGCTACAACGACGACAATCCCGGGCTGCGCGTGTTCAAGATCTTTGAAAACGGGACCTTCTTCACGGACACGGTGAGCGAGCGCGCCCCCAACGGTACCGGTTGGTTCGGCCACCTCTCACCACGCACGGTGTAATCTCGTCTTTGCCGCTCGGGGGATTATTTGATATAATAATCGAGCTATGAATAAGATCATTTCAAAGAGCCGTCTGTCAGAGACGGTTTTCCGGTTCGAAGTCGAGGCGCCGTTGATTGCCAAGGCGCGTCGTCCTGGGCAGTTCATCATCTTGATGGCCGACGCTGAAGGCGGCGAACGCGTGCCGCTGACCATTGCCGACGCCGATGTCGCGCGCGGAACGATCACGCTGATTTTCCAGGCGGTGGGGGCGACGACGATCAAGCTTTCGCGTCTTGAGGCGGGTGATTGCATCCGGGCGGTGCTAGGACCGCTGGGGCGTCCGACGTCGATCCGCGGCGAGAAGGGTACGCCGACGGGGCGCGTCGTCTGCGTGGGCGGCGGCATCGGCGTGGCGCCGCTCTACCCGATCGCGCAGGCGATGAAGGCCGCCGGCAATGAACTCACGGTCATTATGGGCGCGCGGACGAAGTCCCTCTTCGTGATGGAGGACGAGATGCGTGCGCTCGCGGGCGAACGTCTCATTCTGATGACGGACGACGGCAGCGTGGGACGCAAGGGACTTGTGACGGAACCGCTGAAGGAACTGTGCGCGGCGGGCGGCATCGACGAAGTCATCGCGATCGGTCCGCCGATCATGATGAAGTTCTGTTCGCTGACGACAAAACCGTTTGGCGTGAAGACGACGGTTTCGCTCAACACGATCATGATCGATGGTACCGGCATGTGCGGCGGCTGCCGTGTGAGCGTCGGCGGACAGACGAAGTTCGTGTGCGTGGATGGTCCTGAGTTTGACGGACATCAAGTCGACTGGGACCAGATGGCGCAGCGCATGGGAACCTTTCGCGAACTTGAATTGAAGGCGAAGGAACATGTCTGCAACCTGGACAAGATGGCCGGCCTCGCCTGAACACGGACAGTGGAAGGATCGAGGATGAAAAAGTTGTTGAGTGTCGTGTTTGCGGTTTGCGCGAGCGCGGTGGGCGCGGTCGAGTGGCAGGGGCTTTCCGCGAGCAACTGGTATTCGGGCCGCAAGCTTTCTTCGTCGGATTTGATGGGCAAGGTCGTGCTGGTGGACATGTGGGGCGTCGACTGCGGTCCTTGTCGTGCGTTGTTGCCGAAAATGGAGAAGGTCTGGCAGACGTTCAAGTCCAAGCCGTTCATCCTGATCGGTTCGCATTGCCAGGGACGCCAGCCGGCGAAAGTGGCGGAACTGGTGGAGAAGTGCGGTCTTACCTACCCGATTTATGACGGCGTCCAGCTCGCGGGTGGTCCGGACAGCGGTTCGATTCCGTTCCTCTATGTGGTGGATGCCCGTGGCAAAGTCGTCTTCAAGGGTGTCGGTACGGGGGCGGAGCGCGGGGCGATCGAGGCGGTTGTCAATGCACTCGAAACGGCGATCGATCCTCGGAACCTTTGCGGGAATGTCACGCCTGTGAAGTTCAAGGGCATGCAGCGCCAGCTCGTGATGGGGCGTTCGGTCGAAAGCAACGTGCGGATTCTCAAGCAGGCGGCGAAAGGGACCGATGCGCGTGCACACGAAGCCGAGGCTTTGCTGAAGGCGATCGACGAGGCCAAAGAGGCCTTCAAAGACCGCATTAAAATGGAGCAGAAGGATCGTCCTTCGGCCGCGCTGGCCGACATGGCGAATTTCCGCAAGACCTGGCCGACGGACGGGAAGGCGTATGATGCGGACTACAAGGCCCTTGTCGCCGATACGCAGGTGACGAAGTGCGCGAAGGTGAAGCTCGTGTTGGACAAGTACCGCGATTTCGAGCCGGCGGCCGCTTCGGGTGCGAAACGTGCGCTTGCCGAAATTCAGGCGGCGATGCATGCCGCCGATTCGCTGAGCACGGGGTCGAATGCCGCCGTGGCGGCCGAAGCGAAGGCCTACGCCGACGAACTTGCGGAAATTTCAAAGGCGCTGGCTTCGCAGAATGCGGGCAAGTCGCGTTAAGTTCAGAGAAGGCACCTGAAGGGGAACAGGCGTGCAGAAGCAAAAAGTCAACTTCATCGAACGGCTCGAGCATTCGCTCGTCAAAGTCATCCAGCAGCCCGGGGCGGACCAGAACCAGCCGACGGGGATGCGGATCGTGCTGGGGGTGCTCTCCGGCATCTCCTGCATCTTCAGTGCGGTTGTGGCCATTCGCTACTTCTTCTACAAGGTGGGCATTCTCCGCCGCTTCCCGCTGGGTTGCCAGGTGATTTCGATCGGCAACGTGACGGCGGGCGGTACGGGAAAGACGCCTGTGACGGAGAAGTTCGCGCGCGAACTCACGGCGGCGGGACGCAAGGTGGCCATCCTTTCACGCGGCTACCGCCGGAAGGAGCGTCCTTGGTGGCAGCGGATGTTTTCGGATGTAGTCGAACCGCCGCTCGTCGTCTCGGACGGCAAGCGCATTCGGCTCGATGCCGCCACGGGCGGCGACGAACCGTACATGCTCGCCTCGAATCTGCCCGGCGTGTGTGTGATTGTGGACCGCAACCGCGTGAAGGCGGGGCGCTATGCGATTTCGCGCTTTGGCTGCGACACGCTCATTCTCGATGACGGATTCCAGTATCAGCGCCTGAAGCATTCGCACGAGGTCGTGCTTGTGGACAAGACGAATCCGTTCGGCAATGGACACATGCTTCCGCGTGGCGTCCTGCGCGAGCCGGCGGACCATATTTCGCGGGCGGACTTTATCTTCATCACGAAGTCCGACGGCAAGACGGAAGAGGTGATCCAGCAGATCCGGACGTACAACAAGAAAGCCGAGATCATCGAGTGCCGCCATGCGCCACGTCTTCTCAAGGACGTGTGGAGCCGCGAGGAATTACCGCTTGACTGGTTGAAGGGCAAGACGTTGACGACGTTGTCGGGCATTGCCGTGCCGCAGGGGTTCGAAGATTCGCTTCGCAAGCTTGGCGCGAAGGTCGTCTGGTGCGAACGCTACGCCGACCACCATCGCTACGATTCGTCGGAAATCCTCTATGCGCTCAACAAGACGGCCGACCTCAAGGCGGATGCGTTGATTACGACCGAGAAGGATGCCGTTCGTTTCCCGCGTTTTGAAACGACGCCGGTGCCGTGTTACTATCTGCGCGTTGATATCGAAATTCTCAAGGGAGCGGAAAATTTCGCTTCTGCCGTGGATCATATCTGCAATGTCAAACCGAAGCATTCTTAAGAACACCGCCGTTGTCGCGGTGCTGACGGCCTGTTCGCGCGTGCTGGGACTTGTCCGTGAAATGTTCCAGAGTCGATTGATCGGCGCGGGAGTCGAACAGAGCGCCTTTGCCGTCGCCTTTGCCATCCCCAACATGGCGCGTCGCATGTTCGGCGAGGGCGCGTTGACGGCGGCGTTTGTGCCGGTCTTCAAGGGTGAACTCGACGCGGATGCCTCGCTCGCGCGGGCGCAGCGGCTGGCGCGTGCTGTGATGACGATGACGCTTTTGATGCTCGCGGCGGGCGTGGTGCTCGCGTGGTGCCTCATCGGAGGCGCGTTCTGGTTCGCGTCCGATAGCGAACTGTTGGCGGGGAAGTGGGGGCTGACCCTCAAGTACGTGCGCATCCTCATTCCGTACATGCTCTTCATCTGCGGCGCGGCGTTCGGTATGGGCGTGTTGAACTCGTTCGGCAAGTTTGCGGCGGCGGCGCTGATGCCAAGCATCCTCAATGTCGTGTGGATCGGCGTACTCGCGTACCTCTACTTCTTTACCTCGGGGGATGCGTCCTCGCCGCTCATCGTGCATCGTCGTGTCGTCGTCGTGTGCGTGGCGATTCTCGTTGCGGGATTGCTGCAGATGGCGTTCATGCTGCGGGCGATGGCGAAGAAGGGCATTTCCCCGTGGCCGTCCTTCCAGGGGTGGAAGGATCCGAATACGCGTCTCGTCTGGCGGAATATGGCGATCGGCTGCGCGGGTGCGGGCGCGGTGCAGATCAACTACATGCTCGACCAGGTGCTCGCGCTCAAAGCGAGCGACTGGGCGGCGGGGGCGATCACCTATGCGGACCGCCTGATGGAACTGCCGCTGGGCATTGTCGGCACGGCGTTCGGCACGGTGCTGCTGCCGACGTTCTCGGGCTTCTTCGCGAAGGAGGATGTGGGAGGTGCCCGCGATGCCTTCGTCTCGTCGGTACGGAACATGCTGCTCGTCGTGCTGCCGGCGGCGATGGGCCTCATCATCCTGGCGCCCGAGCTGACGCGTCTGGTCTATCAAGGCGGACGCTTCGACAACGTGGCGACCGTGCGCGTGGCGCGTGCGGTGGCGTGCTATTCGCTTGGACTCGCGTTCTTCTGTCTGCAGAAGACGTTGACGCCGTGGTTCCAGGCGCAGAAGGACCTGAAGACGCCGCTCAAGATCGCGGTGCGGATGGTCTTTCTCAACGCGGCGCTCAATATCGCGGCGGTGTTCGGTTTGCCGGTCGAGTGGCGGCATGTGGGCTTGGCGGGGTCGACGGTTCTGTGTGCGGGCCTTTCCTGCCTTTGGCTGGCCGTCCTCGCGCGGCGGCGGAACGGGGCGCTCGGGTGGAACCGGCTGGTGCGTCCGATCGGTCTTATGCTGCTCGCCTCGGTCTTGATGGGCGGTGTGCTTGTGGCGTTGCGGCCGCTGCTGGCGCCGTATGCGGCCTCGAGTACGTGCGGTGAAATCCTGGTGATGGCGGTATATGTGTTCACCGGCATGGTGGTGTATTTCGTGTTCATGGGTCTCTTCGGACGTGACATCCTCCGTGGCCTTATCCGTGATTTCCGTCCCCGCCGTCGGTAGTTGTTCAATCGGAAATGAGGTTTGCGATGCTTGGACGAACGTGCGTTTGGTTGCTGGTTCTGGGAAGCTTCTTGGGTGGATTGGGCGCACAGGCGTCGATTGTCGACTGGAGCTTGGACATTTCCGGATCCTGGCAGGTGACGGGTAAAGGATTTGAAGCCGAGGTGACGTTGCCGGGGACGCTGGCGGATGCGAAACTCGGTGTCAAGCAGACGCCGGCGATGTGGGCCGCTTCCACCGACCGTCGCGTGAAGGGGGCGCTTACGCGAGCCTACCTCTATGAGGGACGAGCCGTCTATCGCCGGAAGGTGACGCTTCCCTGGCCGAGGCAGGGAGAGATGTATCGAACGCTTGAAGTCTTCCTTGAACGCGTGATGTGGCGCAGCGAAGTGTTTTGGGATGGCTATTCTCTCGGGGTGTGCGATTCGCTCGCGACACCGCATGTCCATCGGATCCCCATGACGTTGGCGGATCGAGGCGAGCATACGCTTGAAATCGCCGTGGACAATTCCAACCTCTACGGACTCTCCGGTTGGAGCCATGCCTATGGTCCCGTGATGCAGTCCGTCTGGCATGGCATTTGCGGTACCATGGAAATACGGTCCTATTCGCCAACTGATCGTGTTCGGATATTCGCCACCTATGATCCCAACGGCACGAACCACACGGTGGATGTCGAGGTTCCCCAAGATTATGTGGTCAAGGCCTCTCTTCAACTCAATTTTGCTGACGATCTTTTCAGGTACACCGACCGGACGGTCATGCTGTGCAATCCGGAACGAATTCGTTCTCCCTATCTTACGGGAAGGAGCCTTTGGCGTTATCGGGTCGATCCCCAATATGCTTCGCGTGTCAGACCCTGGACGCCTGATTCGCCGAATCTGTATCTTTTCGGCAGCGACTTTAACGAAGGATACCCCGGGTTTTTCGCCGTCGGTTTTCGTTCGCTTGCGACACACGGGCGGACCTTTCTGCTGAATGGGCAGCCGTTCTTCCTGCGTGGCAATGTCGAGAACTGTCACTTCCCGCTTACGGGGGCGCCGGCGACGGATGTCGAATCCTGGACGCGCATTTGGCGCAAGATGAAAGAAGATGGCTTCAATGCCATCCGGTTCCATTCGTGGTGTCCGCCCGAGGCGGCGTTTGAGGCGGCGGACGAGGTGGGGCTCTTCCTGATGCCCGAGGCGGGTATCTGGAGCGATGGCTGGAATGGCGGCGCGCGTGAGGAATTGCCGGGACGGTGCGGCCCTGTGGATCGGTTCATCCAGGAAGAACTCGCACGGATTCTTCATTACTACGGCAACCATCCGTCCTTCTTCTCGCTTGGCATTGGAAATGAATTTGCCTGGGGACGTGGCGGCTGCAATTGGGAACGCCTCAATACGTGGATGCGGATGAAGAAGGAAATCGATCCGCGCCATCTCTATATGATCGCCTCGGGACGCGGCTACCTGCCCGAGGACGGCAAGCCGGGCGATGACTTCTCGTCGTGCGGCTGGGTGCCGGCACCGGGGGATAGTTTCGCCCACTGCGTCTTCAACAGCGGCAGCTCGTTTCCGAATGGCACGCGAAACGATTTCGAAGCAAGTTTCGCGAAAGCGCTTATCCCGCATGTACGCCACGAGGTGGGCCAGTGGGCCGTCTATCCGCTGCGCGATGAACTGAAAAAATATACGGGCGTGCTGCGTCCGTTCGACCGAGAGGAGTTCGTGCGGCGCATGGATGCGGCGGGACTCTCCCGGCTCGAACGGCGTTTCCACGACGTCTCGGCGAAGATGAATCGGGTTCTCAACAAGGAGGATGTCGAATGCCTTTTGCGTACGCCTTCGTGTGCGGGATTCCAGATGCTCTCGGCGCAGGACTTCTCGGGCCAGGGCGAGGCACTCGTCGGCTGGCGCGACAGTTTCTACGACATCAAGCCCGGATTCAAGGGAATGAAACCGTTTACGTCCATCCTCGGGCCCGTTGCCTTTCTCGCGCGTTTCGATACCTCGTGTCTGACCGAGGGGGATGTGCTGTCCGTGGATCTGCAGGTGCGGAACCTGACATCCGCGTCTGTACCGGCGGGCACGGACTACGTGTGGACCTTCGCCCGCACGAACGGAACCGTGCGGCTCGCCGCGCCGCTCGCGCCGAATGAACTCCGAACGGTGGGCCGGCTCGCATTGCCGCTCAAGGGAATGAAGGGGACGAAGGCGTCCTTGACGTTCGGTTCGAACGACTGGCCGATCTGGGTCTATCCGAAAGAGACCCCGCAGCCGATCCCGTCCGAAATCACCGTCACGGCCGATCGTACCGTCGCCCTCGCTGCGTTGGCGGTGGGTCGACGCGTCATCTACACGGGCCGTACCAAAGATTGCGGGAAGGGGTCGTTCCGCAGCGTCTTTTGGAGTGCCGCCTGGTTCTCGCCGTCGGCAGGCGCCTTCGCGACGATGGGGTCGTGCGTCGATGCCAAACATCCGCTGTTTCGTGCGTTCACGACGGAGGATTGGACGGACCGTCAATGGAAGCGCCTCTGCGAAGCCTCTCGTCTGCATCGTCTCGACGGTCTGCCGACCACGTACGATCCGATTGTGCGCGGCGTTCCCGACTTCCATCATCCGGCGTCTGTGGCGTCGCTCTTCGAATTGTCATACGGGAAAGGACGTCTTGTTGTGTGCGGGTTCCCGTTGGACGGAACGGCATGCGAGGAGATTCGCTTCAGAAACGCGCTCTTGGCCTATGTGAACGACAATACGGCATTTGCGCCGAAAGTGGAAGCACCCGCCGGATGGCTCGAAGCGCATCTTGTCCAGGAAGTCAAGGCCGCCATCCAGCCGCCGGCCGCCTTCAAGAATGCGCGTTTCTACATCGAGGCGCAAGCTCGTCTTGAGAAAGAGGACGAGAGCGTTGCGTGGATCCGGTCGTTCGATGCGGCGTATTTCCCGTCTGGCAGCTATACTGTGAAAGGGGGCGGTTGGCGAGACGCGAGCGGGGCGTATTGGCACGGAAGGAAGCTTGTGGTGGAATTTCAAGGTGTGGTGGCCAAACACGGTGTGTTGCGCGTGCGGTTCCGAGATCCGAATGAATGCCATCGTACGGGACGTGGAACCTTCGAGGGGCGTCCGTTTACGGTGCCGTGCCATGACGCGAATGCCGATCGTTCGGTCTGGGTGGAAATCCCCGTGCAGGCCGAAGACGCGCTTGACGGCAAGATGACACTTGTCTGCGAATCCCTTTCAGGACCCAACCTCATGATCGACCGCGTCGTCTTTACGGACAAGTAATCGTCCTCGTCAAGACAAGATGGATTCCTTAAATGACAATGATGATTGGAAAAACCCGTTCCTTTTGGTATAATCTTCTCAATCCACAGTGAAGGCGAAAGAGGAACGATGGATCCGAGAAGATTTGAGCAAGAACCGCCCCAGGAACGTCGCGCGCTGGTTTGCGCGCGCGGGGGCCGTGGCGTTGTCGGATCCAGAAGGGGGAACGTGCCGTGCTGACGCGACTTTCCGTGCGGAACCTGGCGATCGTCGAATCGGCGGATGTCGAATTCGGCGAGGGACTCAATGTCGTCACCGGTGAAACGGGCGCCGGCAAGAGCGTGCTGATGGGCGCACTTGAACTCGTGCTGGGGGCACGGGCCGATGCGTCCGCTGTGCGCGACGGCGCGAAGGACGCTCGCATCGAAGCCGAATTTCAGAATCCGCCCGCGACGGTGGCGGCTTTGCTGGACGAGACGGGACTGCCGGCTTGCGAGGAAGGTACCTTGCTGGTGCGTCGGACGATTGCGGCGACAGGCGGCGGCCGCGTCTATGTGAACGATGCGGCGACGACGGTGCAGACGCTGCGCGCGCTCGGCAAGCTGCTCGTCGACGTGCATGGTCCGAACGACCACCAGTCGCTGCTTGAGGAACCTTTCCAGCGCTGTGTGCTGGACGCCTACGGGCGCATCGATGCGTCCGCCTATCAGGCGGCGTGGACCAAGCTCGCGGAACTCAAGAGCGAGCAGACGCGTCTGCAAGGCGATGCACGTGATTTCGCCGAAGAGGTCGAACGCCTGCGCTACTCGGTCGACGAACTCGAAGCCGCGCAGCTGACGGACGAAGATGAAACCGAACTGCCCGCGCGCCATGCGGCGGCCGCCCATGCGGCGGAGATTCTCGAGGACGCGACGGCGGCGACGGCGGCCTTGTGCGAAGCGGACGATTCGGCCGCCTCGGCGCTTATCGGCGCCGGTGCGCGGGTGCGCGAGATGGCGAAGTTCCATCCGGCGGCAGGCGAATGGTCCGACGAGATCGAGCGGCTGACGGTGCAGGTGCAGGAATTGTCGCGAACGATTCTGGATTCCGTGTCGCGCGTGGAGGCCGATCCCGAGACGCTGCAGGCGCTGGACGAGCGTCTCTCGCTGGTGCAGCGCCTCAAGCGCAAGTATGCGTGTGCCACGGTGAATGATCTGCTTGAATTGAGTACGGCGCGGGCGACGCGTCTTTCGGACCTCGAGGGACGCGAAGGACGCCTGGCCGCGCTGGAGGCGGAAATCGCTGCGGCGGAGAAGGATGTGACGGCGGTCGGCAAGAAGCTGACGGCCGTGCGCGCGAAGGCGGCGGAGAAACTTGCGAAGGCGATTACGAAAGAGCTGCACGGACTCGGCTTCCTCAAGGCCGACTTCGGAGTGGCGCTCGTGCCGCACGCGCCGGAAGCCTCGGGATGCGAGGCGGTTGATTTCCAGTTCGCGCCGAATCCGGGCGAACCGTCGCGTCCGCTGCGCGACATCGCCTCGACGGGCGAGACGGCGCGGGTGATGCTGGCCGTCAAGGCCGTGGTTGCGGCGCACGATGCAACGCCCGTTTTGGTGTTCGACGAGATCGACTCGAACATCGGCGGCGAAGTCGGACGCGCCGTGGGCGAGAAGCTGCGGACCGTGGCGGCGCACCATCAGGTGGTGGCAATTACGCATCTGCCGCAGAGCGCCGTTTATGGCGACCGCCATTTCGCCGTGGCGAAGGCGGTGAGCGGCGGACGTACCCGTTCCGGCGTGACGGAACTCGCAGGCGAGGCGCGCGTGGCCGAAATCGCCCGCATGCTGGGAGGCACGTCGTTGACGTCCGTCGTCGAACAGCACGCGCGCGAACTGCTGGCGAAGGCAGAGCGGAGTTCCGCGAAGAAGTGATGGGAAAGGGAGCAAGGGAAACGATGCTGCTGACGGTCAGGAACCTGCGAATCGCGTTTCGTGTGGAAGGACATGAAACCGTGCCGGTGCGTGATGTGAGCTTCACGGTGCCGGAGCACGGGCGGGTGGCGCTCGTGGGCGAGTCGGGGTGCGGCAAGTCGCTGACGGCGCTGTCGCTGGCGCGGCTGTCGCCGACGGACCACGCGCAGATTTCGGGCGAGCAGATGTTTTCAGGCCGGATCGCCTACGTGTTCCAGAATCCCAATGATTCGCTCAATCCGGTGATGCGCATCGCCGAGCAGATCCGCGAAGCCTTGCCGAAAGGCCTGGACAAGAAGGCGCAGGATGCGCGCATTCTCGAGCTGCTCGCGCGCACGGGCCTGCCGGATCCAGTGCGTGCGGCGCACGCGTATCCGTGCGAGCTCTCGGGCGGACAGCAGCAGCGCTGTATGATCGCGATGGCGCTGGCGGCGTCGCCGGACCTGCTTGTGGCGGACGAACCTACGACGGCGCTCGACGTGACGACGCAGAAGCAGGTGCTTGAACTCATCGACTCGCTCGCGGCGGAAACCGGCATGGCGGTGCTGCTCATTACGCACAACCTCGGGCTTGTCGCAGGCCGCATGGACGAAGTGAACGTCATGTACGCGGGGCGAATCGTGGAGAGCGGTCCGGTGCTGGAGGTGCTGTCGAACCCGAAGCATCCGTACACGAAGGGCCTGCTCGCGGCCGTTCCGGCGTTGGATGCGCCGCGTGATGCACCGTTGGCCGACATTCCGGGTACGGTGCCGCCGCCGGATGCCTGGCCGAGCGGATGCGCGTTCTGGCCGCGTTGCGCCGTGGCGAAAGAATGCTGCAAGAAAGACCAGCCGGCGGAGAAGGTGTTTCACGGGCGTCGTTGCGCCTGCTGGAACGTGGCGGACGGATTTTGAGGTTCAAACGAATTTCATCAAGACAAAAAAAGAGGAGAGATCAAAATGGCGAAGAAATGCAGTTGTGGTTGTGGCGACGCGTGCACGTGCGCGAAGGACGTCGGTTTTCAGGCGCCGTTGAAGGCGTTGAATTTCCTGCGTGCGCATGCCCACGGCAAGGGACAGATCGTGGCGATCGCGTGGGAGCGCGAAGACGGCAATGTCTACCGCTACGACCTTGAGATTCCCAAGCGCATCGATCCCGTGGCGCTGCCGGGCGTGCAGCATCTCGTGGAGCGCATCGTCAAGTTCGTCCTCTGGAGCGCGGGCGGCTGGAAGCTCTATCTGGCGGGTCCGGATGAAATCGTCAAGCCGATCGAGAAGGCCTATGCGAAGAAGGGCGCGCGCAAGTTCGACTACGGTTTCTTTGCCGACCTCTACGGCCGTCCGTTCGAGATCGTCTTCACGACGCTGAAGAAGATGCCCGTGATGAAGGAGCGCGAGGTGCTCGTGAAGAACAACACGAACGGCAACCGCATCGGCTTTGACCTCGGCGCGAGCGACTTCAAGATCTCCGCGCTCAAGCGCGGCAAGGTCGTGTTCTCGCAGGAATTCCCGTGGGAGCCGCGCGTTCAGGGCGATCCTGACTACCACTACCAGAAGCTCTCGGCCGGTCTCGAAGAGGCGGCGAAGGCCCTGGGTGGCAAAGTGGATGCGATCGGCGGTTCGACGGCGGGCGTGCTGGTGGGCAAGAAGCTCGGCGTCGCCTCGCTCATCCGCGGCGTGAAGGAGCAGAATCCGAGCCGCTATGCGGAAGCGCAGAACCTCTTCCATCGTATCGAAGAAGAGTGGCAGTGCCCGTTCGAGGTGTTCAACGACGGCGACGTGACGGCGCTTGCGGGTGCGATCACGATGAAGCGCACGGGCATCCTCGGCGTGGCGATGGGCTCGAGCGAAGCGGTCGGCTACATCAACCCGAAGGGTGCGCTGACGGGCCGTATCAGCGAACTTGCGTTCGCCCCGGTGGATCTCAATCCGAATGCGGGCGTGTGCGAATGGAGCGGCGATTTCGGCGTGGGCGCGATGTACTTCTCGCAGCAGGCGGTCGACTTCCTCGCGCGTCGCTTCGGGATGAAGTTCCCGAAGGATATGAAGCTGCCGGAGCGTCTCAAGGTCGTGCAGGCGGCGATCGAGAAGCACGAAGAGGTCGCGCTCAAGGTCTACCTGATGATCGGCCGCTACCTCGCGAACGCGGCGGCGTGGTATCATGAGTTCTACGACTACCAGAACCTCATGATCCTCGGACGTGTGACGAGCGGTTTCGGCGGCGACATCATCCTCAACACGGCGAAGATGGGCCTCGAGGCGATCGATCCGTTCCTCGCGGAGCAGATCGACATCTTCATGCCGGACGAAAAGGCGCGCCGTCTTGGACAGTCCGTCGCAGCCGCGCAGATTCCTGAAATCAAGTAAACGGAACGGTGCCGAAGATGAGCGAACTGATTGTGGCCCTCGACGTGCAGACGCGCGCCGAGGCCGTGGAGAAGGTGAAGTTGATCGGCGATCCTGTGGGGTTCTACAAGATCGGCCTCGAACTGTTCACGGCGGAGGGTCCGGACGTCGTCAAGGCGGTGAAGGATCTGGGCAAGAAGGTGTTTCTCGACCTCAAGTTCCACGACATCCCGCGCACGGTCGAACGGGCCGTGCGCTCGGGCGGCAAGCTCGGCGTGGACTTGATGACGATCCACAGCGTGGGCGGCAAGGCGATGATCCAGGCGGCGCATGACGCGGCGGCCGAATTCGGCGCCGCGGCGCCGAAGATCCTCGCGGTGACCGTGCTGACCTCCTTGGACCAGACGGATCTGATGGACGTGGGTATCGTGGGCCGTACGCCGGCCGAGCAGGTCCTGGCGATGGCGCAGTTCGCGACGGGCAACGGCGCGGACGGACTCGTCTGTTCGCCGAAGGAAGTCGGCACGCTCTCGAAGGCGCTCAAGGCCGGCACGCTCTTCATTACCCCGGGGGTGCGGCCGGCCGGCAGCGCGGTGGGTGATCAGAAGCGTGTCGCGACGCCGGCGGATGCCGTGCGCGATGGCGCGACTCACCTCGTGGTGGGACGTCCCATCCTCGCGGCGGCCGATCCGGCTGCAGCCGCGCGGGCCATCCGCGCGGAGATGGATGTCTGAGGCCTCTACGTAGATGGTCATTGACTTCCACAGCCACAATTTCCCCGAGGCGCTCGCGAAGCGGGCCCTCGAGGTGATGTGTAGCAAGTTGGCAGCCTGCGGGCATCAGGCGCTGGTGCCCGTGGGCGAAGGAACCGTGGCGGCTCAGCTCAGGGACATGGACCGTGTCGGCATCGACCTGTGCGTGAACTGTCCTGTCGCGACCTATCCCGGCAATTTCGACGCCATCACCCGGCGGGCGATGGCGGTTCGTGCCGGTGCGGAAGGCGACGCGGCGGCGAAACGCATTGTGCAGCTCGGGTCGATCAACCCCAAGGATCCCGACTACGCCGCCCATGTGGCGCAGTTGAAAGAGCTGGGCATTCCCGGCATCAAGCTGCATCCCAACTACCAGGGCGTGCGGCTGGACGATCCGCAGCTGGTGCCGTTCTTCACGGCCGTGCGCGATGCGGGGCTTTTCGTGATCAGTCATTGCGGATTCGATCCCGGCTATGTGGACGAACCGTCGGTGGCGGGGCCGAATGAAATCGCCTGGCTTTTGAAGGCCGTACCGGGACTGAAGTTCGTCGCCGGACACTTGGGCGGCGAATACGATGCGCCGCCGCACGCGACCGATCTGCTGCTGTCGTTTCCAAACTGCTGGATCGACACGGCCGCGCAGTATTTCCGTTTCGATGCCGAAGAGACGCAGCGGATCATCCGCGAGTGGCCGGCCGACCGCATCGTCTTCGGGTCCGACTATTTCTGGTGCGACCAGTCGAAGGTGGTCGCGTGGGTGAAGGCGTTGCGTCCTGATCCCGCCGAACAGGAACTGATTTTCCATACAAACGCCGAGCGTCTGCTTTTCGCCGATTCCCATTGACCGTGAACTCGGTTTTGTGGTAAGATTTTCTGCATGAGAATTTTTAATCCGGTTGGGGCCATTTCGAAAATGGTCGTATTCGGGCTTCTCTGCGTAACGGTGGGAATGCGTGCGTTTGCGGTAGAGGTTACGCCCGAAATGGCGTCGCGTGCCGTAAAGAACTGGCGTGCGACGCGGGATGCGTTTGGGTGCAAATTCGGCAGCCAAGTCGCCGCGGCACGTCGGTGCGAATCCGGCGAGGCGAAGTTCAATGTCGTCAAACTTGAAGGCGGTGGGTTCGTCGTCACCTCGGCGGATACGGAGGTGCGCCCCATTCTCTTCTTCTGCGACGGCGAAGACCTCGATGAGGATCCCCGTAACCCGCTCTTTGCATTGTTGAAGCAGGATATGCGGCGTGCTGCGGCGGCAAACCGAAAGGGCAGGGCGACACTGGCCTCGGTCGCCCCCGTAGGTGGTGGGGTTGACGCGGAGGAAGGTACGAGCGGCCGCACGAATGAGCGCCAATGGGCGGAGCTGCTGACAGAGGCGTCGGCGGCGAGGTTGTCCGCCATCCGTACCCCTTCGGATATTCGGGTGGACAAACTGGTGCAGTCGAAGTGGAGCCAAAGCACGGTGAGCGGTGGTGGTTTGTTCTCCAGCAAGAAGAATGTCTACAACTATTACACGCCCAATAACTATGTCTGTGGCTGTGTCGCGACGGCGATGGCGCAGATTATGCGCTACCACCAGTTCCCTACCGCCAGCATGCCGCAGTTTTCCAACCCGTACTGCAGCGTGGACAAGGTCGATACCGAGTTGACCTCGCTGGGCGGTACGTATGATTGGGCGAACATGCCGTTGTCGCCGGGCAGTTCGATCAAAACCGACCAGCAAAAGGCCATCGGCAAACTCTGCTACGACGCGGGTGTGGCGGTGTCGATGAGTTACAAGAGTTCGGGGAGCGGTTCCAATGTGTTTATCGTGCCGCACGCATTCGTGAACAGGTTTGGCTATCGTGGGGCGATGGGGTCGCTGTGGAGTGACGGTAATTCCAGCGTGTCGTTGGAACGTACGCGTCGTGCGATGATCACTAACTTTGATGCCGGGCTGCCGATCGAAATCGGCATCACGGGTGACGGTGGGCACGCGATCGTGGCGGATGGCTACGGCTATTCGAGCGGTTCTTTCTGCTGTCATCTCAACTTCGGCTGGTCGGGTACCGACGATGGCTGGTACATTCCGCCGGATCTGGGTGATTACAACCTGATTGATGAACTTGCCTACAACATCTTCCCCACCCAGGACCCGACCTGTGCCATCGTGAGCGGACGTGTTCTCTCCAGTTCTGGTTCTGTCGCTTCAGGTGTCGCAGTGAAGGCGGTGAAGTTTGGTTCGACGTCGGCTACCACGACAACGAACAGCAAGGGCATTTTTGCACTTTTTGTGAAACCGGGAACTTATTCAATCAAGGCGGAAAGTGGACTCAGTGTCGTGACGGTGACTGCGACACCGACGGCGTTGAAGTCGTTATCTCCCGTGATCCAAAACGGTAACCCGACGGGCTCTTACTGGACCGGCAACCGGGATGCCGAAATTTGCAATGTCCACGTGGGCGACATCAAGCTCGTCAACCAGACGCCGATTGCGAAGATCGGCATGACGAACTATCTCTCGCTGCAGGCGGCTTGTGCGGCGGCGGCGGCAGGGCAGACCGTGACGCTGCTGGCGGATACGGCGGAGACTGAAGTGACGGCGACGAAGGGCATCACGGTCGACTTCGCGGGACACACGCTGACGGGAACGCTCTATGCGCAGAACAACACGTCCGGACAGACCCTGACGCTGAAGAACGGCACAATCTCGGGCGCGAGCGACAGTTTCGACGGTGCGTCCGGCACGACGACCACCTTCCCGAATGGCGCTGTGAATTTTGAAAACATGACGATGACGGGGACTGTCTGGAGCGATGAACATCCGTTGACGTTTGTGAGCGGAACGTATGAGGGGACGATCTCGATCGGTGCGGCGTCGGCGACGATCCTGGACGGGAAATACGCGAGCCTTGCGCATACGGGGACCGGACTTTTCGTGGTGAAGGGAGGTGCCTTCGCGGGTTCTTTCTCGGGCCTCGTTTCGCCGCCGTCCGGCTATGCCCTCGTGCGTACGGGAACGGATCCTGTCTATCCGTGGACGCTGGGCCGTGTCGTCGCCCGTATCGGAGAGGATGGCTATCCGACATTTGCCGCAGCCTGTTCGGCGGCGCTTGCCGGACAGACGGTCGTGCTGGTTGACGAGGCCGACGAGTCGGAAATCCTGTTGACGCGCGGGTGTACGATTGATCTGGGCGGACACACCTTCGCGGGACATTTCATTTGTACAAACGCGATTTCTACCACCGTGGCGTTCACCAATGGAAAGGTGACGGGCGAGATTTCCGTCGTCGGTCGTGGTGCGGCTTCGGTCTCGAACGCCTGTACGGTGGCGACATTGCATGGTGAAAGCGCCGGCATGCTGCGAGTCGACGGCGGAACGGCGACTTCGGTCGTACAGGATGGTACGGGCAAGCTCATCTTGATGTCGGGCACGATTGGTCAGGCGACGGGCGCCTCGTTTACGATGGCCGGCGGTACGGCAGGAACGGTGTTGATGACAGATGCCAGCGTGGTTTCCGGTGGTACGGTGACCTCGCTCACGAGCGGTGGATCCGTCAAGCTTACGGGAGGAACGTTGGGAACCCTGACCGTGGCGGGAACGGCCCTCTCAACGATGACGGACACGGTGGTCGACTGTTTGGTCCATACGGGAACGGGACGTGTGACTGTGAACGGCGGAAGCTACCGTTCGTTTACGACGACGGGTACGGGTGCGGTTGTGCTTCGCGGAGGACGCTATGGTGCGCCCGTCACCGGCGATAACGTCACGCTGACAGACGGGTATCGTTGGGTCCAGGACGGACAGGACGCGATCTGCCCGTGGATTCTGTCCAACCAGATTGCCTGTATCGGCGATCGTTTCTTTGGGACGCTGGCGGAGGCCTGCGCTGCGGCTGCGGTGGGGGAAAAGGTGAGCTTGCTGGCCGATGACGACGAGTCGGAGGTGCTCGTCAAAAACAAGTGCGTGATCGATTTCTGCGGAAACGTCTTTAGTGGCACATTGGTTTGTACGAATGCGATTTCAACCACGGTTGTGCTCGTCAACGGCAGACTGACGGGAGAAGTTTCCGTGGTCGGTCGTGGCGCGGTATCGGTTTCAAACGACTGCACGGTGGCGATGTTGCGCGGCAAGAGCGCCGGCATGCTGCGTGTCGACGGTGGAACGGTGACCTCGGCTGTACAGGAGAGTACAGGCAAAGTCATTCTGATGTCGGGCCAGATCGACCAGGTGACGGGAGAGTCGTTCACGATGAACGGCGGAACGGCGGGAACCGTTTCAATGACGGGTGCCAGTGTGGTTTCGGGCGGGACGGTGACGTCGCTCGTGAGCGGCGGGTCCGTCAAGCTCACGGGTGGCACGTACGGGACGGTGACGGCTGCAGGAACGGCGCTGTCGACGGTGACGGATGTCGTGGTCGATGCCTTTGTCCATACGGGCACAGGGCGCGTGACGGTGAACGGCGGACTCTTCGGTTCGTTTACGACGGCCGGGAACGGAGCCGTCGTGGTGCGCGATGGACGCTTCGGCGAACGGATTGAAGGCGAGAATGTGTCGCTTGCGGAAGGGTTTTACTGGTACAGAGACAACAAGGAAGAATCCTACCCGTGGCGTTTGACGACGATTCGTCCGTCCGAACGGACGGCGACGTGCATCTTGTTGCGCTGATAAAAAGAAAGGAATGACCGATGGAAGGGCATGTGGAGACAATTTCAGAGCTGAACGAAATCGTGCGTAAGGGTGATTTCCCGTTGCTCGTGAATCGGGAGGAGTCGCGCCATGTGGCGACGATCGTGCGCATTGCCGAACGTATTTCGGCTCAGCTGCCGGTTGTTCGGCTGGTTCTGGTGGCGGGACCGAGCTCCGCTGGTAAAACGACGACCGCGATTCGTCTCTGCACGCGTCTTCAGGAGAACGGCCTGTCGGCGTTGCGCCTTTCTACGGACGACTATTTTGTCGGCGATGCACGCAAGCCGCGTGATGTGAACGGCAACCTCGACTATGAGACGGTCGAAGCCGTGGACCGTGAACGCCTGGTGGCGGATCTGACGGGGCTTTTTGCGGGCGAGGCGGTCCATCTGCGCAAGTTCGACTTCGAGAAGAAGGACGGTTTCGACGAAGAGAAGACGACCACCTTGCCGCCGCGCGGCATTGTGGTGATCGAAGGCATCCACGCGCTCAATCCGCTGCTGACGACGGGCATCCCCGAAGATATCAAGTTCCGCGTCTATCTCAATGTCTTCACCTATCCGGCGGCGGAGGGGGACTGTCCCTATTTCGCGGACGACGTACGGTTGATGCGTCGGATCGTACGGGATGCGAACTACCGCAACGAGTCCGCCGCGATGACGCTTGAGCGTTGGCCCAGCGTGGCGGATGGCGAGCAGAAGTGGATCAATCCCTATCGCGGTCTGGCGGATGCTGTGTTCAATACGGGGCTGGACTATGAACTGGCCGTTTTGAAGCCCTACGCGAGCGAGCTCCTCTGCGGCGTGGATGGTCCGTGCGCCGCCGAAGCCGAGCGACTGCAGAGCGTCCTTGCAACCGTCAAAGAGGCGCCCAGCGAAGGCATCCCCGGCAATTCCATCCTGCGCGAAACAATCGGCGGCAGCCACTTGGACTACTAGTTCATCCGAGCAGACCTCCTTGAGGTTCTGCCGTATTTGAGTTTTCACCACGGAATGCTGACTTGTGTTCCGTGGTGTATTTTCTTCTTCAGGGTGGAATGTCATCCCTTTGTCCGATTACTCTCAAGCGAAATTGCGTGTGAAATCGTAGCAGTTTTGTGATATACTATTCGGCATTCCGTCGATAAGTGCCGCAGGGCCGCATCTGTCGGAGTAAGACATAGTTCGGGAACTGATCCGGGGCGTCAATCGACTTTGTGCGCGATGATCTCCTCTTCCACCCCCGAACGCAAAATCAATGTAGCATCTAAGCTACACGCTGTTCCAGCAAATACGTCCAATTTTTACTGAATGAACGGCATGTAAGCGGGGATGCGCCCAGTTGGGCGCATTTTCTTTACATGTATTCATTCGGGCCTTTGGACGGGCTTGCTGGAGTGCATGAGGGAACGTGCGCTCTTTTTTCATGCATCAAACGGGTGTTTGCAGCTTTTCGATTTGGGTAAAATCGGAAGAGGACAAGTTCTGATTCCGGTTTCATAGTAGGAAGATTTCGTGTATAATACTTTCAGTTCAAGAGGCACAGATGATTGAGAACATCCATTCAGTTTGCATCAACACGGCCTATGTCTGCGCAGCAGGCGTAGGAGCTGTCGCCGTTGCCTACGGCGCTGCGCGCGGAATGAAGTTCCTTTCGGGCGGCGTGAAGTGCCTTGCAGCGGCGTCACTTGCCGGCTCTCTCATCTTTGGCGGAATGGTCGTAACGAGCGTTCATGTCGCAG
>JAKSOY010000449.1 GCA_024405255.1 Kiritimatiellia bacterium | reverse complement strand
TTTAAAGATTGACAATGAAATTCAGAACATTTACACTTTGTCTGCTGACGGCCGTCAGGGCGTCAGCATCCGGCGGAAGCCCGTCTCCCGGCGAGGATCTTGTCCGCCTGTTCGCCCGCGCCGGCGCGGCCTCGCGGAAACCGATCCGGTCGGCCGCGGAGACGCGGTCCCTGCCGTCGCCGCTGTCCGCGAAGCGGCAGTCCCCAAATAGGGTTTGGTAAAATGCGTGAAGACGAGGTATCTGTAAGTTATCGCAGTTTTTGGCTGTTTCGTGGCAGATTGTGGCGAGGGGGTTGCGACGGCAGCTGATATGAGGTATAATTCTCACAAATGCTTGTTTCCGAAACTGGTGTTTGTGAAAGGATTGTACATGTATGAAGTTTTTTGACAGAGATAACGAGATTAGTGAGCTGCGTAAGATACGTGAGATGTCACGTGAGTCGGCTCGTTTCACGGTGCTGACGGGTCGGCGACGTGTGGGTAAGACTGAACTCATCAAACAGGCCTATTTGGATGAGCCCTTCATCTATTTCTATGTGTCTCGCAAGACGCAGGTCAATCTTTGCGAAGAGTTCAAGGAAATTGCCGCGAAAGCATTGGGGCGCGACATTCCTGGTCGGATAGAGCGCTTTTCGGAAATCTTCCGTTTCATCTGTGAAGAGGCCATTGCGAGGCCAATAACCCTGGTCATTGACGAGTTTCAGGACTTCGTGAAGATTGATGAGTCCATTTTCAGTGAAATCGCCAGGGATTGGGATGCGTTTCATGTGCGCGCAAAGCTGAATCTGGTCGTCAGCGGCAGCATCAACCGCTTGATGAGCCAGATATTCGAGGATCGGGAGGCCCCGCTTTACGGGCGGAATACGGGAAGGATCAAGCTGACGCCTTTTTCCGTTCCGGTCATGAAGGAGCTCCTCTCGTTCTACAATCCGTCCTATACGAACGAGGATCTACTGGCACTCTGGACATTTACGGGTGGTGTCGCCCGTTATGTCGCCCTGCTGATGGACGCGAAAGCCGTGACGAAGGCGAAGATGATCGCGGAAATCGTGCGGCCGAACTCCTCGTTCTTTGACGAGGGCAAGGTCGTGCTCATCGAGGAATTCGGAAAGGACTATGCGACTTACTTTACGATCCTTTCCGCCATCTCGGCCGGAAAGACGTCCCGAGACCGCATCGAAACGGCCTGTGGAGGCGAAGTCAGCGGCTATCTGACCAAGTTGGAGCGCCATTACGGACTCATCGCGAAGAAGCAGCCGATCTTCGAGCCTAACGAACGGAAGGACTGCCTGTATCGGATCGACGACTGCTTCTTCAGGTTCTGGTTCCGCTTCATCTTCAAGTACGCCTATCTGCTTGAGGTGGAGATGTTTGACGAATTGCGGGGAATCGTCGAGCGGGATTATGAGGTCTTTTCGGGCCAGTCCCTTGAGGACTACTTCCGCCAGAAGTCGATCGGCGAGCACAGTTACTCGCGTCTCGGCGGCTGGTGGGACCGCAAGGGGGAGAACGAGATCGACGCCGTTGGAGAGAACGAGTTTCACAACACGATTGAATTCGTCGAGATCAAACGCACTGCCGAACGGATTCGCCTCGACGCGCTGAAGGACAAGGCCGAGGCGTTTTTCGAGAAGAATCCCGGCAAGCGTTCGCGGACGGTTTCCTATCGGGG
>JAKSOY010000448.1 GCA_024405255.1 Kiritimatiellia bacterium | reverse complement strand
GAATGTGCCCGCGGAAGTTCTCCCAGGCGTCGAGGCTCTCCACCGTCAGCGGTTCCGCGGCGTCTTCGGCGATTTCAAACGCCGCATCGTACTCGCCGCCCACCAGCCGGATCCCCGTCGCGAGCGAACAGAATCGGAAGTCGATCCTGCGGACGCCCTTCGGCACCTTGACCTTGCCGTTCAGCAGGTATTCGCCCGAACCGAAGACGACCGTGGACTTGCCGCTGTTCATCGCCCTCTGGACGGCCGGAGCCGAATCGGTCGTGCCGTCGCCACGTGCGCCGAAGTCGTCCACAATCGCATAATCCGATCCCGTCTCCGGACGCGGCGGGAAGCGCATGGCGCGGAGCGCGGGACTTGCCTCCTCGACATACACGTGGTTGCCGCGGCGATCGTCGGGGAGCTTGAGCCCCCGATCGCGGAAATAGTAGCGTCCCCGTCCCTCTGCAAATTCCGCCGCAGGGAGATCCCCAACCTTGATTCCGACCGCATTGATCGCCGCGCTCCCCGTAAACAGTCCGGCCCTTCTCACGCCGGTGACGTCAAGGCCGTCGATCACGATCATGACTGAGTTGCAGACATCCAAGCCGTAGTCAAACCCGGATATCTCAAGGTTCTCGAACACGCCCTGCGTACTGCACATCGTGTAAACGCCACACCTGCCCCTGTCCGTCCGAATGGTCAGGTTCTCCAGCCGCCCGATGTTCGAGGCGATGAACTTTACGCCGACCGCGTCGGGATTGCCCTTGCCGCAATCGAGCGTCAGGTTCCGCATGAAGTTCATGAAGGCGATGTTGGACACCTCCTTGTCCCGCGGCAGCTTCTTCTCGTTGTTGACGAAGCTAACGAGCGGCTTCATCTCGCCGGAACAGAATCCCGGCGCGTTGTCGGCGAGGCGGATGACTGTTTCATCGCGGCTCTCGCCCAAGAAGTTGATGTTACGGCAGTTGTCAAAGTACGGCACGACATAGTAACGGGCCTTGAGATTCTTCAGCGAATAGGTCACGGTATCGCTGACAAGGTAAGTTCCCTTCGGGAAATAGACGATGCGGGTCGGCGGTTCCCTTTCCGGATAGACGACCTTCATCTGCCCTCCCTGGATACGGCTTCCCTCAAGTCCGAGATAAACGTCCGCCTTGCCGTCATCGCTCAGCCGCTTCAGCTTCTCGATCGTCGCCTCGTACGCCTCCACCTCGCGGATGAGGATGTCGTCGAGCGCCTTGACCAGGGCCTTCGTGCAATCGGTCTTTCCGGTATTGTCCGCGCAATACGGCGGCTTGGTCACGTCAACGAGCATGCTCGCGCACGAATCGGCCTCCGCCAGTTCCACCGTGCAAACCGCCGCAACCGCAAATCCAATGCAAGCCAAACACCTCATCATCTCCCCCTTCATGCCCTAAATTAAGAACCGACTATATTGTTTTCAGCACGGCCGTGCAGCCGGCGAGGATGTCGGCAGCCCGCTCACTCTTCACTGATTCACCTCCCAGTGTCCGCCCTTGTCGGGACCGATGCGACGAAGGCGACCTGCGGCCTTCAGGTTCGCGATGTGTTTCTGGATCGTACTGCGGGTAATGCCAAGCGCCGCAACCATGCCTTCGAATGTCAGTTGCGGTTGGTCACGCAACAATTCCCAAACTCGCTCGACCGTTTTCTTACCGCTTTTTCTTACCGCTT
>JAKSOY010000447.1 GCA_024405255.1 Kiritimatiellia bacterium | reverse complement strand
GGCGTTATCGATGTAGATCTTCTTCTCGTTCGGATCCAGTGTGACCGTCTGAACCAATTCAGCTCCGAGCGCCTAGACGGGATCCGCTTCCCATGTGCGATGGTTGTCGCGCGTGTAGAGGAAACGGTTCGCAACTCCGTTCAGAAGTTCGCGTCCAAGTTCCTTGTCGTAGATCGACGTGATCTCGCCCTTCTCATTGACGACGATCTTGTACCACGCATTCTCCTGCACGCCGGCCACGGTCTTGTTCTTCACCCTTTCGTTCTTCTCGGGATTGAATTTCTCCGCCGTTTCAATCCAGTCGCGGTGCTGTAGCCAGGTTTCGAAAACGCGGCGCCCCTTGTAGCCGCTCGTGCCGTAGGAGTGCTCGTCATTGAGAATGAGCGCCCACCAGGCGCGACGGAAATCCTCGGCAGGATAGGGCACACCTTTCAGTGCGGCAGCGATGGACGCTTCCGCCTCCGTCGCGGCAAGGGCACGATCCGCCACCTGTTTGCGCGCGAGCAGTTCGGGCGTGGAGGCCGCATGCTGCAGCCAGCCGCTCACGATTTCGCCCGAGAGCACGGGAATCTGTTCGCCCCACTTCGCCTTCACGGCATCGAACACCTCGTCGGGATTTCCGATCGTACGAAACTCCGGCCAGCGCCACTTCGCATTCCACCGCTTGAAGAGATCGCTCACCCACGTACTCGGCTTCTCGTCGTCGCTGTAGTTCGCAAACAGCCAAACATCGTACGGATAGCGCGCATCCATCTTCGCCAGCTGACGCGGCAGCTTCTCCTCCATCTTTTTGACGGACGGCTTCTGCTTCCGGTTGTTGACGCCGAAGGCGAGTCCGCCGAACGTATACTGCGTGCCCGGTCGAAAGGAGCGGATTCCACTGGTTGGGCAGGAAGAGGACATTCTCGACGCCCGCTTCGGCGTAGGGCTGAACGACAGACCAGCTGATGCCCGGATTATCCGCCATCAGCAGCGTCTTCGGGTTGAGGCCCCACTTCTCGGCATAGATCTTCCGCGTGTAGATCGACCGGCAGAGTTCCTCGTAGCCGTAGAGATGCGTGTGATTCCCGGCGCAGGCGGCCGTCGTACCGATGCGCCCCCGACGCATCTCGTTCGCAATCAGCGTCCGCGTCGCCTCTTCGCCGCAGTCGAGCGGATAGTTGTGGAAAAACCAGTACCCTTCGAGTGTATAACGGAAAGCCGCCACGTTGGTATCGTTCGGTTCGGCGGCCACGAGCTTGCGAGCGAGGTCGGTACGCGTCACCGATCCATGCCGCTGCACATACTGCGAATTGTGGAGTCCGATATCCGTATGCGTCGACCGGACGCAATAGATTTTCCATTCCCGCACCGGCGGCAGGTTCGCGGGCAGCTGGTTCGTGGGCACGAGTTCGTAGGTTGTGTGCCCGCCCTTCGTCCAGCTCACCATCCGCCGGCCGTCTCGCGTCACCATCGAATAGGCCGTCAGCGTCCCCTTGTCCGCACGAGCCACCCCCTGCCCGCCAAAGCCGGCCAACGACAGAACGCCAAACACCACAACAACCAACATCGGCCTTAACGCCGCACACGACTTTCCATCAAGTACCATGTTTAACTCATTTTTGAGGTTTTCACACTAGACCTACACATCACGGACGGAGGCACCCGATCGGGCAAACGACGACACCATCTTCAGGACG
>JAKSOY010000446.1 GCA_024405255.1 Kiritimatiellia bacterium | reverse complement strand
GGTTCTGGGGCGAACAGTTCCGGATGCTCACGGTGAAGTGGCTGCCGCATTGCGTACGCCAGATGGAGAAGGGCGGACGCGGCGAGGAGATGCTGAACCTCATTGCGACGGGCGAACTCAACGCCGGGAAGAAGCCGAGCGTGAAGTTCAAGGGCTGCATGTGGAGCGACGCCTACCCCTACAACACGGTGGAGGCGATCTGCCTGGCCCTGGAGGTCGAACCGGGGGCGGATGCCGAATGGCGTGCGGCGCAGGGCTTTTTGCGCGCGAAGGTCGAGGAGTGGATTCCGATCTTCCTCGCGGCGCAGGAGAAGAGCGGCTACATCCATTCGTTCCACGCGCTCACGGGCCGGCCCCATTTCGCGAACGTCACCGAACACGAATTCTACGTGATGGGATATTTCATCGAGATGGGCATTGCCCACCTGCGGATGACGGAGGGACGCGACCGACGGCTCTTCGATGCGGCGGTGCGGCTGGCGGACCACATCGATTCGATCTTCGGTCCGGCGCCGAAGCGCACCTGGTCGAATGGGTGTCCCGGTATCGGCATCGCGTTCCTGCGCCTGGCGGACGAGTTTGCGCGCCAGGACGATCCGGTGCGTGGCCGCCGCTATGCGGAACTTGCGCAGTATTTCGTGCGCCACCAGCACATCGCCATGCACCACAGCTACGCGCAGGCCGACAAGCCGGCAGTGGAGATGCAGGATGCGGTCGGACACGCCGTGCGCGCCTGCTACTTCTACACGCCCCTCACGGGCGTGGGCGCGCGGCTGGGCGACGAGGAGCTCGCGGCGGCGGGCCGCCGGATTTTCGCGAACATGATCGACTGCAAGTTCTATCTGACGGGAGGCGTCGGGGCGCGTTGGCGCGACGAGGCGTTCGATGGCGACTATGTGCTTCCGCAGCGCGGCTACTGCGAGGCGTGCGCATCGTGTTCGCTTGCGTTCTGGTGCAACGAGCTCCATGAGGCGGATGCCTCGGCCCTGCCGGAAGACGTGCGCGAGCGTCTCATCTACAACAACGTGCTCGGATCGATTTCCCTCGATGGGACGGCGTTCTTCTACCAGAATCCGCTCGACGACACACGGCGCCGTGGCCCCTGGCATGGATGCCCGTGCTGCGTGGGCAACATTCCGCGTACGCTCCTCGCGTTGAAGGACCGGATGTTCGCGGTTTCGAGGGATGGCCGTACGCTCTATGTGGACCATTTCATGGACATGGAGAGCGAAGCGTTCAAGATGGAGACGGCTTATCCAGCGAACGGCAAGGTGAAGCTCACGATCAAGTACGGCGACTACGAGCGTGTGCGCGTGCGGTTCCCGAACCGGACCGAGTCGTGGATGTACCGCGCCGAGCCCGAAGTGGCGTGCGGCTACCGCGACTTTCTGGGGAAGGAGGTGACCTTCTTCGAACTCCCCCTGCCGGAACAGAAGGTGGTCGCGTCCGGCAAAGTCGCCGCTTGCCGCGGCAAGATCGCCTACCAGAAGGGTCCGATCGTCTACAGCTGGGAAGGAAACGATCCGCGCGCACTCACCTCGCGCGTCGCGAACTACGCGCGGTTGAACGGCAGAGAGCGGCGCAGCAGCGTGTGGCTCGACAGGGATCTCGCACCGGCGGAGGCGACCGTGAAGATCGACTGGAAGGGCGCGGCGGTGAAGACGACCGTCGACGATGTCTATGCGCGCTTCACGGGACTCGTC
>JAKSOY010000445.1 GCA_024405255.1 Kiritimatiellia bacterium | reverse complement strand
ACTCGATCCAGTTGTGGATGATGCAGAACTCGCCCGGCTTGTAGTCGAAGAAGCAATCGAGGTTCCCCGTAATCACCTGGTCGATGTCGAGAAAAAGCGTCGGACCCTCGAGGTTCGCGAATCCCGTCTTGAACACCAGGAGCTTCGAAAGAAGATTCGGCCAAGTCGGGTAGTACTCGTTGAGGACCATATTCGCCGGCTTCTCCGGATAGGCAACCGCCTCCACGCCCTCGACAAGACCCGTCGGATCGTCCGTCACGCAGACGAACCGGAACGGACCGCTCAGGTTCGCCCTCACGCCGCGGCACAGCCGGTTCACGTATTCCGCGCCGTAACGCTTCCCCCACTTGAGACACAGGACGTTTTTCATGTGCTTCGTATTATACCAAAAACGATTTCCCGGAACCTCCGGTATAATCCAACTCCGGCCAAGAGCGGCAAGGCCTGGAACGGACCGATCCGGCGACCGTGCGTTTTCTTGTCTACCTTCTCAAGCCAGTATGCGTTGATGGAGGCGATCCATTCGTCGCACGGATAGCCCATGAGCCGCACCGCCGTCTGAAAATGCCCGAACAGCCGATGACGACGACGAAATTGATACCAGCGCAAATGTTCGCAGGAGAAGATGAAATAACGCACGAGATCCCAAGCCGGATACCCCCAGGTGAATCCCTCGATGTCAAAGAATCCCGAGACGCGCCCGGCGCTGAACGCAAAGTTTCCGGGATGCAGGTCCCCGTGCGTCACGCGCAGTCGGTCCGCGCGGAAACCTGTCAGCTCCGGCTCCGCCAGTTCGACAATCGGGCGCATCAGCCCACCCCAGAAACCACGGCACTTCTCCAGTGCCTCAGCACGCCAACGGACGAACTCGTACTGCGGCAGGATGCACGTGGCCTTCTGCATCGCTTCTGAAAATGCACGGTAATCGTCGAGAAAACCGAGCAGTTCCTCGTCCGTAAGTCTGTCGACGGGAAGACCCGTACCATCGCACCAGGTCAGGCACAGCAAGTCGTATCCGCGGAAGGATGGCGGGCATTCGCGTTCAAATAGACGAGAAACGGTTTTAGAACCCTCCATTTCGCGCAAGTGGACGGTCAGCTGATCATATCTATCCCGCCGCCAGGCCGGGATCCCTTTCACCGTGAACGCAAAGCCATCGCGTCTCCTGATTGCCTTGAAATTAAGGGCGTTGACGCTCTTCAGCATCTTCAGGGACTCCAGCTCAAAGCCAAGAGAGTCCTCAAGAAAGACCCTTAACTCACCGACCGAGAACTTCGGCTTCTCCCTGCGCTTTCCGATCATCCGCACCAACATTTCCCCCTTCGACATCACGACGATATTATACCAAATAATGCTATAATATCGGATATGGAAGTCAAAAGACAGGTCTTCTTCAACTGCGACGAAAACTACCTGACGCCGCTCAAGGTGATGGCGTATTCGCTTTTCAAGAACGCCGATCCGACCAAACCCCTCACCCTCTATATCGCGACGAGCGGCAAGTTCCTCGAACTCGGCTACGACCGCGTCATCCGCGATCTTCTCGCGAAGTTCACGTTCGGAAAGGTCGTCTTCCTCAACGCCGAGCGGTCGCTCGCGAAGTTCCAGTCCATCATCGGCAGCGAACTGAACGTCTGGTCGCCCGTCATGTGGTCCGGCTCGCTCATCACCGAGGTCCTGCCACCCGAGGCAACCGGCAACGTCGTCTACCTCGACGTCGACATGCTCGTCCGCCGCG
>JAKSOY010000444.1 GCA_024405255.1 Kiritimatiellia bacterium | reverse complement strand
CTGGCTTGGATCTGCGTGCTCATGTTCCTGCCGGTCATCGGCTTGCCGCTCTACCTCGTCTTTTCCCAGAACATCTCCCGTAAGCGGATCTTCCGACTCTCGAAGAACGAGGAGTATTTGTCGCGAAAGGCGCTCAAGGAGCAGATTTCGGCCATCGAATGCGGCGGATATCCGCTCAGTCTCGAAGCACGTGAGCGCGAAGAGCTTCTGAGATTCAATCTGTCGTACAGCGGGGCTTATTACACTCAGGACAACGCGATTGACGTTCTCAGCGACGGCGAGAAACTGTATGCCGACCTGACGAAGAGCATCGCCGCAGCCCGGCAGGAGGTTAACGTCGAGTCCTACATCCTGCAGGATGACGAAGTCGGACGCGGAATCATCGAGGTGCTGACGCGGAAAGCGCGCGAGGGTGTCAAGGTGCGGCTCCTGATGGACGCCATGGGCAGTAACCGCATCCGGGGATCGCGGCTCGCCGATTTCAAGGCTGCCGGCGGTGAATGCGGCTTTTTCTTCGACACCGGGTTCCGGGTGCTCAATCTCAGGCTCAACTACCGGAATCACCGGAAAATCGCGGTCATCGACAGGTCAATCGCCTATGTCGGCGGCTTCAACATCGGACGCGAGTATCTGGGCCGAGATCCGAAGTACGGTTACTGGCGTGACTCGCATTGGAAGATTACGGGCGGCGCCGTGCGTGACCTTAACACCAGGTTCCTTTTTGACTGGCGGGAGGCCACGAAGGAGAACGTCTCGCTTCATGATGTCGATTACCCGCCTCATTATTGCGGCGCCACGGGCGTCCAGATCGTGAGCGGTGGTCCGGAGACGAAGCGGGAGGAACTCAAGCTCGCCTATATGAAGATGATCACGTCGGCAAGGAAGAACGTCTATGTCCAGACGCCGTACTTCGTTCCCGACCAGTGCATACTCGAGTCGCTGAAGATGGCGGCGCACTCGGGCGTGGATGTCAGGCTGATGATTCCGAACAAGTGCGATAATGCGTTTGTGCAACACGTCAACATGTCCTGCGCGGCGGAATTGCTCGAGGCCGGAGGCCGGGTGTTCCTTTACGATCATGGCTTTATTCATGCGAAGACGATTGTGGTCGACGGGGAGGTCTCGGCCTGCGGTTCGGCGAATTTCGACCGGCGGAGCTTTTCGCTCAATTTCGAGACGAATGCGTTTGCCTACAGCCGCGAGATCGCGATGCGCATGGAAGACCTGTTCAAGAAGGACCTGCAGTTCAGCCATGAGCTGACGAAGGAACTTTACGATTCGCGGGGCGTCTTTGCGCGGATCAAAGAGTCGGTGGCGCGGCTCCTGTCGGCATTGCTGTAGCATGAACGAAGATGCGAAGGCAGAGGCCTTCAGATAACAGGCCTGTTGACAAAAAGGTGTAAGTGTGACGGAGTAGAGCATGAACGAGGGCACAATCAACGCGGAAGTGACGATGGGCGGTGCGATGGGCGTTTTGCTCGTGAATCGCTATCGTGTCCTGAAGCAGCTCGGACAAGGCGGGATGGGTTCGGTGTGGCTTGCGGAGGACACGAAGCTCGACGGGCGGAAGGTAGCGGTCAAGATGCTGCCGTCGATTCTCGTCAGCAACAAGCGGGCGTACGCGCAGGTGAAGCAAGAGGCGCTCGTGTCGTTGAAGCTTACACATTCGAACATCGTCGCCGTCCGCGCATTTGAGGAAGAGGGCGGCACCCCATTCCTTGTGATGGACTACATCGAGGGACGGACGCTTGACGACTAT
>JAKSOY010000443.1 GCA_024405255.1 Kiritimatiellia bacterium | reverse complement strand
GTGCCGGCGCCGCAGCCGGTCTCGAGCGACTATTATGTCGCGTGCCATTACTTTCGGTTCATCGAAGTTTTTAGTGGAGAACGCCCACGACCGGGCCTTCGGCCGACACACGAAAGCCCGCAGGCTTGCCGACCGCCTCCGGCGGTGAAATGACGCGCCGTCTCACCCGCTTGAAGGTCGCATAGGCCGTTCAGGCGTTCCTCAACAGCCAATCAATTCAGGTGACCTTCGCGGTGAGCCGGCGCGTCATTTCAACCTTCGGTTCTCGGCATGCCCGCGAGACACGAAATTCTCACGAAATCTCACGAAAACACAACATGGTTCGGAACCGCGAAAGTCTGTCGAACACGATAATTCCACATGCAATCATGGCCAAAAGCGATAGCGAAGAAAACGTTGGCCTCATGGGACGCGGCGACGAACTATGGTGCGTTTTCGTGTGTGTTCGTGTGATTTTCGTGTCCCGTCGCCTTGCCGAGACCCGAAGGGTGAAACGATGCGCGGGCGTCGGGGCGAATGTCGCTGCGAAAATTGATCGCCAACTTAAAGACATTTCGAAGCACACGGACGGCGACATTCAGACCCGGACGCCCGCGCATCGTTTCAGTCGCGTAAGCGACTCGGCAAGGCGACGGGCTTTAGTGTGCCGCCCGAAGGGCTGACGGACAGAGTTTCCACTCGTCTATAACTTAACCTGCTTGTTGTAGGAAACCGAGTTCTTCCGCCTTTATGTTCAGTTTTGAAATCTTCCTTATCATGTTGCGAACCGTCTGTTCGCGCCTTCTCCGCTCGTACGCCTCCTCGCCAATGTCGACATACTTCTGTCCGTAGCGCACACCACGGTAGAAACGTTTCGCCAGTTCGCGCGCCACGTCCTTGTTCGCCGTTGCAGGGCTCGTCCTGCTCTTGACGCATCGGTATCTTGCGCCCATCTCGCAATCGGACCGAGACAGCGTATAGGCCGCCTGTCGGAAGTACTGCCCGATGCGATTCGTGTTCTTCGCCTTTTTCCCTGTGCGCACATTCTTGCCCGCACTTTTACCCTGTGACGGCTTCAGTCCGATGTACGAGACGAAATGCGCCTCGTTCTCGAACATGGAAAGGTCCGCACCCGTCTCGGACACGATCGCAGCTGCCAATCCGTAGTCGATGCCGTCAATCGTCGTCGGGTCAAATCCACCGAGCAACTTCGTCAGGTCCCGCTTGGCGGCAACATCGACGCGATCCTTGTGCTTGCCCCGGTCTTCCGGATCGGGAGGATCCGGCTTGCCCGACTCGGCGGCGAGCTTCGCGTACATTGCGCGGATCTTCTGGTCAAACGCGGCAATCCTCTCCTCGAGGAACACGAGCGTCATGTAGGCCTGCTCGAGCGTGAAGAGATGCTCGTCCCTCCAGTTTCCGGTCAGCTCTTCCGCGATCTCCTCTTCCGTCTTCTTGCAGCGCCTGTCCCGCATTTTCGCGAGAACGCGAGGATTCCTCTCCCCGGCGACGATGGCACCGAGTATCCTCATCCCCGTCACGCCCGTGATGTCCGAAACGGCATGGTGGAGGCGGATATTCATCTGATCCATCGCCTTCTGGACGGCCTGGATCGCCTGCGTGCGCATTGCGCTGACATTTGCCTTTTCGCGAATGACAGACCTGACGGCATTGTACTTCTCCGGCGGTCTGAACGCCCCTCGGAGGAGACCGCACGAATGCAGTCGCTGGAGCCACTGGCAGTCCTGCACGTCGCTCTTCTTCCCCGGGATCATGTGGA
>JAKSOY010000442.1 GCA_024405255.1 Kiritimatiellia bacterium | reverse complement strand
TCCGGCGCAACTTGCGTCGTGGCATTGTTGTCGAAATAAACCGTCTTCGCCATTGACCGTATATTATATCATTATTCTCGTTCAGGCGTGACCCTTGCGTTTTGGCGTCGGATAGGGTATAATACGCGCAATTAATTTTTCTCAAAGGAAGAAAGAAGAGGTAGAACAATGGGTACTGGTCGTACACTCCGCAAGGAATCGCATGTCCGTCCGTGCAAGACGCCCGCTGGCAAGCAGCGCAAGAACAAGGCCCAGCGCGCCCGTCTCGTGAAGCTCGGTATGAAGGCCGAGCAGGTCAAGGCCATGGGTGACGACGACGTCCGCATTCTCGTGCAGCGTCCCGCGGTCGTCAAGAAACTCGTCGCCAAGAAGGCGAAGTAAATGACTTTCGTCAGCTGTTCGATTCCCGAACAGTTCGTGAATCCCCTCTTCGAGGTCTTCGACGGAGGGGATTTCATATTGTCCTCGTACCGTGACATCGAGGAGGACTTCACGCGCATGCGGATCTACTTCGAGGATCCCGCGCAGACCGAAGCCGCGAAGAAGGCGCTCGCCGATGCGATGTCTGTTGTCGGCGTCAATGCGCCGATCGAAGTCGGCGACATTCCGGACGAGGACTGGAAGCTCGCCTACCGCCGTCACTTCAAGACCGAGGAAATCGGCAAGCGGCTTGTCGTGGTCCCAGAGTGGGAGGTCAAGGACTTCAGACGGAAGACGGGAGCCGCGAAGCGGGAGATGATCGTGCTTGATCCCGGGATGGCGTTTGGCACGGGCAAGCACGAGACGACCCGCGCGTGTCTCGAATATATCGACGAGCTTGCACCAGGCACCCCGCACCAGGCACCAGGCACCTCTTTCCTCGATATGGGTTGCGGAAGCGGTATCTTGTCCATTGCCGCGGCAAAGCTCGGCTTTTCGCCGGTGAAGGGATTCGACGTCGATCAGGAGGCGGTTGACGCCTCGATCGAGAACGCGGCGAAAAACGGCGTCACGGTCGATTACGTCAAGTTCGCGCTCGGCCGCAAAATTGAAAGTTCCGCACGTGGTCGGATGGTCGGATGCTCGGATGTTCCGATGGCAAATCGCGAAAACACGCAAGTTAAGTACGATTTAGTGGCCGCCAACATCCTCGGTCCGCTTCTCATCCGCTTTGCGGACGAGATTGTCCCTTCTGTCGGCAAGAACCTGATCATTTCCGGAATCCTGACGGAACTCTATCCCGAAGTCCTTGCGGCCTATGAAGCGCGGGGCCTCAAGGAGGTTTCCCGCAAGACCATCGGCGAGTGGACGACGGGGCTGCTGGCGAAACAGGGCCGGTGACAATTCGGGTCGGCCGAAAATGCTATAATTACGGACATGAGGATCGGATGTCATTTGAGTTCCAGCGGCGGCTATCTCGCCATGGCGCAGACCGCCGAGTCGATCGGCGCGAATGTCTTCCAGTTCTTCACGCGCAATCCGCGTGGCGGCGCGGCGAAACCGATCGACAAACGGGATGTCGCTGCGTTCATAGACTACGCGAAGGAGAAAGGCATCGGTCCGATTCTCGCGCATGCGCCGTACACACTGAACGCCGCGGGCGCGGAGCAGCGCGTGCGCGACTTCGCCGAGGATGTGATGGTCGATGACCTGAAGCGGCTCGAGCTGACGCCGGGCGCGATGTACAACTTCCATCCGGGAAGCCATGTCGGACAGGGAACGGAGAAGGGAGTCGAACTCATTGCGGGGCATCTCAATCGCGTCTTCACTCGCGTTTGCAGGGATTTGTCAATCAGTGAGTCAGGTGAAT
>JAKSOY010000441.1 GCA_024405255.1 Kiritimatiellia bacterium | reverse complement strand
CAAAGACGCGATCTTTTGCAGGCGAGAACCGGAAACGTCCCCGCCGTTCCAGCCGCATCGCCGAAAACTCGGCCTTTGCCGCGCCTTTGCCCACCACACGCAGTGACATTTGAGATGCGCGGGGGGGCACAACGAAGACATTGACAGCCGCGCCAGTCTTCGGAAGCGGCTTCATGGCATGCTGCCAATCAAGCACCACGCCATGTTCATCACGCAGCTCAGCAGACGAAGTGAGGCCCTCTTCAAGCTTTTCCGCCGAGACCCGGACCGAAAAAGCGTAGATTTCACCGGGCTTGACGGGCGTCCTGTCCGTGCAACGCACAACCCAGTCCCCGGCACCGGCACTGGATTCCACGCGGCAACCGCCGTTCGCCGTCTCTGCAAAGGACAACTTTGACGGCTCTCTCGCCCAAACCAAAGGCTGCGGCAACGGAACAACCTCCGCCGTCGTCAATGCACTTGCAAGCAGAAGAACCGCCAGCATGCCTTATAACGCCTCCTTTTCAAAATCCTGCCTGTATTATATCAAACACGAACACCGCAAGCGATATCATTTGCGTATAATTCATACAGCCGATTGAATACACTTTTTGGTATAATTCACGCCATGGGAAAAACCATCGCCTACTTCCATTCGACGGCAACCGCTTCTTCGGGCCCGAAGGTCAACGGCATCTACCGCGCGGCCAGCAAACGGGGATGGAGCGTCTTGCGTTTCGACATCCGCAACGAACGGCAGGTCTCCGAGACGCTTGCCTACTGGCATCCGGACGGATGCATCGTCGAAGCGGCGGCAGACAACATCCGCCTGCCGCTGGATGCGTTTTCGCGCGTCCCCCATCTCTATCTTGACTGCAATCCCGCACTGAGAGCCAAGGGCGAATCCTGCATCATCCAGGATGCGTCCGCCATCGCCGAATGCGCCGCGGACGAGCTCTTGCAATATCCGCTAAGATCGTATGCCTACGCCGCCTGGCCCGAACGCCAGTTCTGGAGCCTTCTGCGCGGACGCGAATTCATCGCCGTTATGGCGAAACGGAAGCAGTCCGTCAGCGTTTTCCGTACGCACGCTGCGCCGCAGGACATCACTTCCGTCCGGGAGATGCTTGTCGGCTGGATCAAGACGCTCGACCTTCCCGTTGGCATCTTCACGGCGACCGACTCCCTTTCGGCGCTCGTCCTGGACGCGGCTGCAAAATGCGGACTAAACGTCCCCGAGAACATCCGGGTCATCGGGGTAGACAACGAGGAGTTCACGTGCGAAACCGCACGTCCGACGCTCTCCAGCATCGATCCCGGATTCGAATATGCGGGCCAACAGGCGGTCGAAATGCTCAATCGTCTCATGAACAGCCGGAGAAAGCGGCAAATCGTCGAGAAGTTCAAGGATCCGTTTGTCATGCGGCGAAGCTCGACGCGTCTGCCGAACACGCAGGATGTCACCGCTACGCGAGCCATTGACTTCATCCGGCAGCACGCGAGCGAGGGCATCTCGTCGGCGAAAGTCCTTGCCCTATTCAACTGCTCGCGCTGCCTGGCCGAACGACGATTCCGCGCGGTTGCGAACCGATCTGTGCTCGAAGAGATCCATGCCGTCCAGGTCGAGGCGGCTAAGAAACTAATCCGCCGCCCCTTTCAGAAACTCGAACTTGTCCCACAGCTCTGCGGCTATTCATCATCGCCATTCTTTCAGAAACTCTTCAAGCGCATGACCGGCTTCAGCATGTCCGAATGGCGCGACCGGAACTGAAGCACCTGCAGCACATTTCACCTGCAGCCCGCTTGCCGCCCAATCGGAGGTTCGGGGGCATTCCCCGTCCGTTGTCCTTTCCGCTCCTCGACGGCAACGCCGAGGTTATCCCCGCCGAACTGGCGCGAGGTGTCCGA
>JAKSOY010000440.1 GCA_024405255.1 Kiritimatiellia bacterium | reverse complement strand
CGTACAACTGGAACCTCAACTACGGCGGCATCGCGCTGATGTGGCGCGGCGGCTGTATCATCCGTTCCGTCTTCCTCGGCAAGATCAAGGAAGCCTACGACAAGAATCCGCAGCTCTCGAACCTGCTGCTCGACCCGTACTTCAAGGCGACGATCGAGAAGCTCGTGCCGGCGTGGCGCGAGGTCGCGTCGACCGCGCTGAAGTATGGCATTCCCGCGCCGACGATGACGAGCGCGCTCAGCTACTTCGACGGCTACACCACCGAGCGTCTCCCGGCGAACCTGCTGCAGGCGCAGCGCGACTACTTCGGTGCGCACACCTACGAGCGCCTCGACAAGCCGCGCGGCGAGTTCTTCCACACGAACTGGACCGGCCACGGCGGCAACACGACGGCTGTCACCTACAACGCCTAAGTGCCGTTCGAACGGATTGTTCAACCAGACGAACCACCGAAGTCTTTCGGTGGTTCGTTGTCTGAAAGGACCTACCGATGAAAAAACTCATTATTCTCGCTGCGGCGGCTCTTGCGGCCGTGGGCGCATGGGCGGATTTGAAGAACGGTACCGCGTTCTCGTTTCAGGATCTGCCGTCCGAAATCGTCGTGCAGCGTCGTGTGGGCGAACCGCTGCGTTTCTCGATCCCCGAGAACGGCACGACGGGCTATCAGTGGGCGGCCGAGTGGAACACGAACGAATGCGACGTCGTGCTCGAGTATCGTCGGACCGATGACAAGGGACTCTGCGGCGCACCGGGGATCAAGAATGTGACGGTGACGAGCAAGATCTACACGCCGGCGCGAGTCGAATTGCGCTATCGCCGTGCGTGGGAGAAGAACAAAGCGCCCGCGAAGGCGATCAAGGTGATCGTCTACACGATCGGCGAGGCGAAGAGTCCGCTCTATCCCGTGAATCCCGTCACGCGTCTCTTGAAAGAGGAATGCGCGCGTCGCGGCCTCGTGATCACCGACTGGCACCTGCACCTGCGCGGCGGCATGACGCCGGAGATGGCGTTGGCGCGCGAGCAGGCGAGCGGCATTCGCTCGAGCGCGATGGAGAACCATGGACGCGAGTGGGAGATCTACGACAACAAGAAGTTGCAGGAGTTCGCCGCGAAGTCGCGTGCCGTCAATCCGAAGATGCCCGTGGGCATCCAGGTGAACGACCGCGACTGGTTCAAGCAGATCGATGCCGAGACGCGTGCGAAGTTCGACTACATCCTCGCGGATACGATGATCATGGGCACCTTGCCCTCCGGACGTGCCAACCGCCTGTGGATGGTGAAGGAGATTCCCGATCCGGACAAGTGGATGGAAGCGTACTTCGCGCATACGATGCAGGTACTCGACGAGCCGGTTTCGATCTATGCGAATGCGACCTATCTGCCGATTCCGATCATCGAACATTATGACCGTCTCTGGACCGAGGCGCGGATGCGGGCGGTGATCGCGAAGTGCATTGAGAAGAACATCGCCATCGAGATCCAGGCCGAGTCGCCCTATCCGCGGCCGAAGTTCCTCAAGCTCGCGAAGCAGATGGGGGCGAAGTTCTCGTTCGGCACGAACAACTTCGATCCGGGTCCAAAGGACCTCTCGCGCTGGCTCGAAGCCATCACCTGGCTCGACCTTCAGCCCGCCGACATCTGGACGCCTACTCAAGTTGGGGATAGGTAGCCACAGCGGTAGGGCGCCTTTTCAGAATGCGCCGCAAAGCTTGGTCAGTGGACTCCCCGTTCGCCCTGCAATGCGGCGCGCACGGAGCGCGCGCCCTGTTACACCGTCCCCGACAATGCGACAATTCCAAGTTTTTGCTTTTACAATTCCTTGGAGGTTCCCCATTTTTTGAGGCGTGAAAATCGCCGCACCCCCGAAAATAAAGGGTGAAGTGGCGGTTTTCGTTTTGCG
>JAKSOY010000044.1 GCA_024405255.1 Kiritimatiellia bacterium | reverse complement strand
CCCCACCCACCCCCGCGCGGGTATAGGGGGGCCATGGGTACGTAGGCGGGGGGCCTAGGAACTCTATAGAGGGGGTGCGCCCACGTTCGAGGGGTCGCCCCCGTGGCGGGGGATGGGGGCTTTGGCCGCGTCACCCCGTGGCGGGGTCTATCCCCATGCGGAGGAATCCCCCCCCTACACCCAGCACACCACCCGTCACGCCAGCCGCGCGCCGTCAGCCCAGCTTCAGCCCCTTGTCGTTCTGGTCGGTCGGGTCGATCCATTTCCCGCCGGGCAGCTCGACGTATCCGCACCGCCGGAGCAGGGCCTCGGCTTGCAGTCGCCGCCATGCCTCGGCGGCGGGATTGGGTGTTTTCGCGGTGCGGCCTCGGTCGGTGTCGGTCGCGTTGTTTCGCTTCTTCATCTTGTGTTCCTTTCGGTTGTGGTTGTAGTGGCTTCGTTCTCCCCGCCCGTCTCCTTGCACGGGAATGGGGTAAATTCGCCCATAGGACGCGCCCGCGCCTTTCGCCCCCGTGGTTGTGCGTCCCGTCTACCGCGTGCGCCCTAGGGCGTTTTTCGGCGGTCTGTGGCGCGTGGTCTGGTTCGCGCGTGCGTGTGCGTGCGCGCGGGCGCGTTGACGCGGGGGCGGTGCGGCGGGCGGCGGTAAAGGGTAAGTAAACCTACTTTGGTAAGTATGTAGGCTTACAGAAAGTCCCAGCCGTCCGAGCAGGGCGGCGCGGGGTCGGTGGCTTCCGTCCTGGCGAATCGTCCAGAACGTGCGCGGTCGCGCTCGTCGGCAGTCATTCCCCGCGCGGCTTGGAATCGGTGGCCGCAGTTCGTGCAACGGCGGCTGTGGACGATCAGCCCGAAGGCCAGCAAGGCGAAGTCGGAACGGCGCGCGGGTTCGGACGGCCCGCCGCACACGGGGCAAGGCGGGGTTTCGGTGGTGTCGATCATGATTCTCCTTTCGTGTGGCAATAGCAATAGCCTTTTTTGTTCGTGGTGGGCTTGGTGGGCTTCGACCCCCCGTTTTAAAAATCCCTATAGAGAAATTTTTTATAAAAAACTTACATAGAAACGGGGTCGAAGCCCACCAAGCCCACCAACTACCGAGTTATGGAGTCTTTAGCAGGTCGTTCAAACCGCCAAACCGATAAAAGGTTATTCCTGCTGATATTCGCGTTGACACCGATTTGAAACACGCCTCGAACGGTCGGCGCAGTCGGTTGATGGTCTTTGCATAGCGTAGCCCGATTCGGTTAAGTATCTCGTCTTGCTCTCCTGCGTGTACAGTCCTTGCAATGTCCGTCATGCGCCCCTCCCAATTCCCGTCGCGCTCGGATAGGAAGTCGAATATCTCGCTTGCAAGTCCGTCGCGCTTAAGCACTATGACAGACTTCTCCAGCTCTCCGCATTGAAGGGCTTTCAGCGTGTTGTCGTAATCCCCAAGGACGTGTGCGCACCTAAGCGCGAATCTGCCGAAGTCGGGATAGCGTTCATTCACCGCGTCGGGAATGTCGATGTTTGCCTCCATCGCCGCCGCAACCGTCCGCGCTGTCCATGTCATGAACTCGTCGCGTCGGTCGGCTATTTCCTTCAACAGCTCGTCGCCTTTGAATTCTCCTATTCCTGCGTTGAGATTGACGATCACGAACCGATGTGCAACCCCTTCGTTTTTGCAGTAGGAAGGGGTCTTGGAGGCGAACACAAGATCGGACAACGCGCGATATGATGTTGTGGTCTGCGTGTAAAGTTTTCGGACCTCCTTCGCGCCGCCTGTCGTGACCTTCTCGATGGCGGTTGTGAGCCATTTCGCGCTCTGCGCTTCTTCCTCCACGTTGTCGAAAAGCAGTAGTCCGCGCCCGTTGGCCGCAACCCAAAAATCCTCCTCCTTCTTGGGGTCGATGCCAGCTTCACGGATAGGATAACCGGCCATTTCCCGCAAAGCCCTCGCAACCGAAGTTTTGCCGGAGCCGCGTTCTCCTGCAAGCAGAAGCGGTGTGCGGTTTCGGTGGTGCGCGAAGAGGTTGAGATACCACGCCCGGAGAAGATACCGCCCGTACCATGTGTTGAATGAAAGCCCCTCGAACTGCTCGGCGGAATCGAACGGGTCGGAAACCTTCGCGTCAGATGATAGAAGATTCCAATCCTTAAGCGTCCACTCGCAGGGAAATAGAACGCCGTCCGTTCCGTTGGCGACGGTTTCAATGCGCCCACCTTTCAGCCGCACCATCTTCGATTCTCCGCAACTGATGTAGACCGCCTCGTCCGTCCTTGCCACGAACGCCTGAGGCACGACATCCTGCGAAATGTCCGGGTCCATCGCCGCGTCCTCCACGAACGCGACAAGCTGGCCGAAAGATTTGTCTGCGCGGTTTACCCGGGCATTGTTTGACAACCACGCGTTGAACTCGTCCGAGGCCATGCGGAGAAGTCGCCCGCTTCTGCGGTTGAAGTATAAAAGATCGGCAATGCTCCGCGTTTCTGCATTGCGGTAGAACTGTCCGCACGAACGCAGCCACATGACTACCGCAAGCTGGCGCACGGATTCAACGTCGGCTTTCCCCAGCGGTTTCAATGCGTTGTCGCCCCTGCTCTTGATCTGCGATTCTGTGTACTTTCTAGCCACTTCCGCAGTTGCATCCACAATCGAATCGTACATGGGTTTGGACGCATCGACTTTGAATGTGTAGAACTCCCGGCAGACATTAACGCCTCCAACGACGCTTGGAAAATCGGTGTCGCCCGTCGCGGTGATTGTGCCGAATCGCGGCGGCGTTGGTTGCCTCTCCGCTTGCGCTGGTGTAGGTTCTATGGCTTCCGGCGGCTCCGTCCATTCCCACTGCGGCGTATTCTCCGCAAGGTCGATGAACTTCTGTCTGATTGTCGCATCGTCCGCGCCTACGGAATGAAGGGCGGCTATCCAGTCGGACGCGTCCTTGCCCTCGCCGACATAGGCGACGGCGGCATCAACGCCGATGTTCGCAAGTGCCGCTTGTACCTCGGTGGCGTGATACTGGCCCTTGTAGTGCCTATTCCCTTTCTCGTCTGTCGCAGGGTCGCGGTCGGCAACGATGAGAACGCGCCTCGCGCCTTTGAACCATTGCGAATAGTGATACGTCTGCTCCTTCCAATTCCCTGCGCCCATCGCCGCGCTCGTCGCAACAAGACCTAGGGCGCGAAGGTTGTCCGCGTCCTTTTCGCCTTCGGTGAGGAATATCGGGACCTGCTGCTCGGACGGCTTGCGCACCTCCGCGATAAGTTCGGGAAGGTGGTAGGGGACGCGCTGAATGTTTTCAAGACTTCCTTTAACACGCCGTCCCTGCTGGTCGAGTCGGCGTTGTACAAACTTCTTCGGATCGTATCGAATCACCGCGTAAAGCGGCACTCCGTTAGCGTCAACATAATCGTAATGAGCGACTTCTTTTCCATAGTCCTTCTTCGCTCCAGTCAATTTTTTCGGCGTGACGTTGAACCGCTGGCCAAGCTCGTAAGCGGCTCGTCTTACCGTGGGGAATCCTTCGACACGCATTGCGAGATCAAGGACAGACGCACCAGCCTTTTCTACATGGTCGTACCACGACCTATCATCTTCACTAATCGAGCAAGAGAAGCGTTCACCTCCGCGCCATGTCGCATTGAAGCGGTTGCCTTTCATCGGTATTCCGCGCTCGTTGAGATACACGCTAACGCCTACGGCGCGCTTCACCTCGTTGAAGTCATAGTGTACGCTGTTGCGTTCATCCTGCGCGACGATCTGTTTCAACACGGTCATAGCGGCCTTCGGGTCAACCTTCGTGATAGTACGCGGCGGCTCCTGCGGCTTTGGCTTTGGCTGCAGTTCCGGCTCCTGCGGCGTGGGTTGCGCGGGTTCCTGCGGCTCCGCGAGATTTCCGCCGAAAAGGGTCTCGCACTCGTCGGGCGAGTCTGATATAATATCCATGTGGTAAGTCCTCCTACTTACTCATGCCCGCCCGCCGATTGCTCACGGCGGGCCTCTTCTTCCGCTCGGGCTTTAGCTGCTGCCCTGCTGGACTCTCGGTCGCGTTCGCGCTTTTCGTTCAGCGCGTCCGCAATCTCGCGGGCAAAATTCAAGTCGCCGGGGTCTGTTCTAGGTACAAAAGCGACAACTCGCGCGTTGCAAACCGGCGGTGTGCCGTCTGCGGTGCGGCATACCGTTGCTATCGCGGTGACTTCGCGCCCTGCAAATTCGGATTCCGCGACAACAACAAAGTCACATCGCATCGCTGGCCCCCTTGCTTTCGTTCGTGTTGCCGCCAGCCAGGAACGCGCGGACACTTGACGCGGCGTAGTAGCGGATTGCCCCGCGCTTGTCCTTGCTCCCGATTCCTTGAATAAGGCCCTTCCGTCCGTATGCGGTCACGGTCTTACGACTCACGCCCAAAATCCCCGCAACCTGCTTCGGGGTCAAGGCGCGGTCAATCGGCGTTTGGTCGGTGACGGCGGCGGCAGTTTCACCGTTGAGCGCGGCAAGTGCCGCTTTTGCCATTTCGGCGGTGACGGACGGGTCGGCGGCGACAATGGCCTTGACGGCGGTCTCGGTGGACTTCATGCACATTTTGTTTGTTCCTTGAATGTTTGCCCCTTGCTTCGGCGGGGTGCGTTGGTGCATACCGCCCGCAAAAGACGGGGCTATTAAAGCATTTAGCAGACAAGGAAAAAACAGTTATGAAGTAGGCGTTATGAATCATAACGCCTACGGAAACAAAAACCCCCGCTTTTATTGGCGGGGGCGCGTGGGCGTTATGAAGTGGGCGTTATGAAGTTTTTAACAATCATAACACCCATAACCGATATTCGCCCGTGAAAGTGTGGCTAATCTTTCTCCCTTCGATGATGTTTAACAAAGATGCCGATTTTCCACGGCAGTTGTTTTGCCATCTCTTTTTATTGGTTCTCACCCACCCCCCGTTTTCGTATGCCGTCAAGAGGTCGGACACGAAACCTCGAAGAGAAAAGGGGACGGGGTAGACATCCTTCCCGATTACTAATCTGCCGACTTCACATTTGATAGGTTTCCTTTGGCCGTTCCAGACGTCGCCATTTTCACGCATCCCTTTCGGCTCGATGATTTGCCCGTTCTGCCGCAGGGGTTCGCCCGTGATCTTCCGTCCCCGTTTCGCCGTTGCGCCGCCCCCTTCACGGGGTGCGCCCACTTGTGTTGTGTCCGAATCAACCGCAGCCAAAACCGCTTTTTCAAAATCGAGTACGCCACAAGCCATGGCAAACGGATTGCCAGCAGAGGACGCATCGCCCTTGCTGGTCGGCTTTGGCTTCGCTTCCGTGACAAGCCCGGCAAGACGGGCGGTTGTGTCGCTTGCCGCCCCGCGCCGTTTAAGATATTCGCAAATGAGCGGTGCGACAAGGTACCAATAAAAAAGGCAGTCGCCCCGCTCCGTATCGTTGTAAGACAGATTGCGTTCCATGCGTTTTAAGAAGTCGCAGAACGCAACCAGCGCACCGCGCACGGTGCGGCCTTGCTCCGTGACGAGTTCTCCAATCGGTGTTGGCGGCGCGGTGTAGTTGTCGAGCTGGCGGCGGATTGCGCTTTCGGTCAGCCCGAGTTCAACGCGCAGAAAGTCAACATCGGCAAGTGATTTAGAATAGTGGCTTTTCGCCTGATCCAGCTCGTCGGCAAGTGTTGGATTCATCGCATTTGTTTTTTGCTTTTTCATTCGTCGCCCCTTTGAAGTGGCGGCGCGGGGTTTTCCGTCCTCGCGCCGCCCGTTTGGTTTGTTCACGCCCGCGCGGGTCTGTCAGTAAACCCCGAACTTAATGAATTCATCCCGAAGCGCGTTCACGCGGGCTTTGTGTTCGGGCGTGTCGGGTTCAAACCCCGTGTCTACACTTTGAAGGATCATGTCTACCGATTCCCTTACGCCGCCCATTGTGATTCCCTTGTACTCTTTCACGGGACTTGCAAGGTTGTCAATGAACACACCCAGAAGAAATTCGTCAAGCACCTGGTGCGCATCGTTGTCGCCGTCCGTCCATTCGACGGCGTTCATCGCGCTGGCGATTTTCCGTAGGTTGTCAAATGCCGTTCCCGCAATCGTGATCGTGGCGGAGCTGGCGGTTTCCGTGTAGGTGATTCCGCTTGCCGAGGTGTGTCCGTGTACGCCGTTGAGGGTGGCGCGGCCCGTCTTGTTTCCGTTCATGGCTTCTTACTTCCATTGAAATTTCGCCGCCCGCCGAACGGTAAGAAGTGCGCACGGGTGCGCAGGCGTTCGACGGGCGGCGAAAAAATTTGCTTGTCCCGCGTTCATTGTTCCGTGTTCGGTTTGGCTTCTTACTTCCGCTCCGAGGAACACCGACATTCTATCACATCGGCCCGAAAGACGCAAGCCGCTTTTCGATCTCCGCTTTCGCCGCCTCCAGTTGTTCGCGTGTCATTTCGTCCAGCGCGGCGCAGAACGCGCAGGGAACGCCCGGCATGGTTGCCGCTTCATCGGTTGGCGCATTGTCCCCGTTCACATCGGGCAGGGCGGCAACGGCGTTTTTAAGTGCCGTTTCGCTTTCATGGTAATAGTGCCGCGTCATTGTCGGGTTGCTATGCCCTACAATGGATTGAATCAATGCCAGCGGCGCGCCCGCGTTCGCGGCCATTGAAACGAATGTATGGCGCAGGCTATGAAAGCCCACAATCACGCGGGCCCGCTTGTCCGTCTCGTCCTTCTCCGTGGTTCGGATGTCGCACCCTGCAAAAATCCGTTGAATGGTGTCCGTGACGGATGCCGAATCACGCCGATATTTTTCCGCAATGCCAGGCACCACGAAACCCGTGCGGGCTTCCGTTGGGGTTTCCGAAAGAATGGTCGCAAGCGCAGGGTGCAGGGGAATCACCACGGGCTTGCCGTGGGCGTGGCGCGCCGTCTTGTGTGGAATGGTGGAGATCATGCCGCGCACAATGTCCACCGCGCCCCAGTCCAGCAGGGCGCAGTCGCCCAGCCGCAAGCCCGTGTAAATGCCGATTGCGAAGAGGGTGCGCATTTCACCTTCTACCGATCCGCACACGCGGCGTAGTTCCTCAATCGTTAATTCCCGCCGCGTGAAGGATTGTACAGACTTCGGGCGTATCTTCTCCCAAGGGTTAGCCGTGATTCGTGCCGTCTCTTCCAACACCTTCCAAACCCGCGTGAAGAGGGTGAGATACTTGTTGTATGAGTTCGTTGAAAGTTCCCCGGCTAGATAGTCCATGAACCGCTCGGCGGTCGCCCGTGTCAAGTGGCGCATTTCCACCACTTCGGGCGCGTTCGCCGCCACCCAGCGGACAAGCCGCGTGTACTGGCTTTCGTACATATCCATTGTTGCTGCGCCCGTGTCGGGCCGTTCACGGCTGGCGCGGTATGCTTCGAATCCGTCCGCAAGGGCAAGGGCGGGTTTCTCGTCCTCTATCCGCGCAAGTTCGGCCTTCACGCCCGCCAGCCGCTCGGCGGTCTTTTTCAGTTCTCGTTCCTGCGTCAAAAGGGCGTTCCCCTCGGTCAGTACCCGCAGACGGGCGCGCGCCCAATCCACCGATCCAACGGGGTGCGGTATACCGCTATCCAATTCCTCGTTCGGGCGTATCGTCTCGGAACGGCGCACGATTGCCCCCTGCGGGTTGCGCACCGTCCACCGGGCCAGCCACCTATCCCCGCGCCGTTCGATTGTCCCCGTGCCGTTCTGCCTTCGCTTCCCGTTCGCGCCGTTCGACCGCGCCCGCTTGCCTTGTTCCCTTGCCATTTTCGCACCTCCTTACTTGTGCCTCATTGGTTGCTTTCGTGTTGCGTTCTGCCGTTTTCCGCAAGACACCCCCATTTTACCATATTGAGCGTTAATTGACAAGGGTAAACCACCGATTGCCACTAGATTTTCATAAACCCCAATAAGATAAGGTATTCTTTACAGACTGTAAATCTGCTGGTTCACACCTTCGGTGGTTCGAATCCACCTCCCACAACCATTAACCCCGGTAAAACGGGGTTTATTTTTTTCTTGGACGAAGCTGATGGCCCCGATAAAACGGGTTTTGTTTTTTCTCTTGGACGAAGCCGAAATTCATCCAAAAGGCCACTGTGATTTTTTCAAAATTACTCCTTGCCAAGATGCCGTCTTTATGAGATAATACCCAGCACGGACAAAACTAAAAATCTAAAACAAAAGTGGGAGTTCAAAAATGAAGAAAACATCTAACGGATTTACCCTTGTCGAATTGCTGGTCGTGATCGGCATTCTCGGCATTCTGATGGGCGCGCTGTTCCCGGCGATTTCCGCCGCCATGCTGAGCGCCAACCTCTCGGCGTGCTCGATGCGCGGCCGTAACCTGTACGTCGGTATCACGACGGCGAACACCGAGCGTGAAGCGGCGGGCCTCTCCTCTGTGTGGCCGAAGTCCAGCAAGAACAAGTCGGACGACACGGAAGATATCGCGGGCATGGGTCCGTACAGCTCGTCGACGGAATACTTCAAGGAACTCTTCGACCTCGATCAGTTCGGTACCGACCAGTGGTCGCCGTATGTGTCGGGCGTCGATATCGGCGTTCTTTCGGGTTCGGGCGTCCCGGGCTTCACGGGCAAGAACATCCAGCCGCAGAACGTGACGTGGATCATCGCGTCGGGTCTGACGGACGAAATGGAAGACGTTCTGCCGGTGCTCTGCTCGCGTAACGTCGCCTATCAGCAGCTCAAGACGGATGCTTATGACGGCACGTCCACGACGGAAGTTCCGGTTGGCAAGGCCAACGGCGGCGAGTCGGATACGCCGTTCTCGAACAAGGCTTGGGTTCTCGTGCGTAAGGGAGGCGCTGCGCAGAGCATCAAGCTCAAGTATTCGAAGTTGAACGTCGTGTACAACCGTCAGAGCTTCACGATCCCGACGGATGCCGAGTTCTCGTACATTCCGGTTGGCTTGTAATTGATTGTCTCGGTTGCCATCGATCTGGCACTGGATCGGCTCTTCAGCTATTCGGTGCCGGACAACCTCGCGAAGAAGCTGCTCGTTGGGCAGCTTCTTCGTGTTCCATTTGGGGGGCGCATTGCGCGTGGCTTTGCGCTCGCGATCAAGGACGAGGCTGAGCGTGCGGTTCCCGCGTCTGCGCAGAATGACGAACCGCGCGATTTGTTTGGACAGCCTTTGTCGAAGCCGGCGGAGAAGGCTTTCACGCTGAAGCCGATTCTGGCGATCGAGGATGAATCGCCGTTCTTTTCGCCGACGCTTCTCAAGCTCGTGAAGTGGATCGCGCACTACACGCATTCGCCGATTGAAACGACGCTGAAGGCGGCATTGCCGGCGGCCGTGCTCAAGCCGAGCATCAAGCCCAAAGAGCTGCTCTATGTCGAACCCGTTACGGGTGAAGGGGGACAGCCCCCCAAGAAATCGGCAGGGGGACAGTCCCCCGAGGACAAAAGGGGACAGACCCCTGTCAAGCTCACGCCGCATCAGGCTGAACTGTTGAAGGAAATCCAGCGTGTGGGGGGCGGTTGGCTGCAGCAGCTGGTGCATGAATTCAAGACGTCGCCCGCAACGCTGAAGTCGTTGGCGGAGAAGGGCGTAGTGGCGATTGCGCCACGAGTCTCGCGGCGCGATCCATTGGCGGGACGGCGTGTGATGCCGTCGAAGCCCCTCGCGCTGAATCCCCAGCAGCAGCAGGCGTTGGACATCATTTCTTCCGCGACGAAGCCCGTGCTGCTGCATGGTGTCACGGGTTCGGGTAAAACGGAAATCTATCTGCAGGCGATCGCGCGCGTATTGGAACGCGGACAAGGCGCCATCGTCCTCGTGCCGGAGATTTCGCTGACGCCGCAGACGGTTCGCCGGTTCGCGGCGCGTTTCGGCGAACAGGTGGCGGTGCTGCATTCGGCGCTTTCGGATGGCGAGCGCTACGATGAATGGCACCGGATCCGCACGGGTGAAGCGCGTGTCGTGGTGGGGCCGCGCAGTGCCGTCTTTGCGCCCGTGCGGAACTTGGGGCTCATTGTGGTGGACGAAGAACACGATCCTTCGTACAAGCAGGACGAAACACCGCGCTACCACGCACGCGATGTGGCCGTCGTGCGGGCGCAGTTCGAAGGGGCAGGTGCCGTATTGGGCAGCGCCACGCCGTCGTTGGAATCCTGGCTCAATGCGCAGACGGGAAAATACGTGCTCGCCTCGGTGCCGAATCGTGTCGCGGGGCGCGCGCTTCCTCAAGTCCATTTGATCAATATGGAGCAGGAGTCCGAGAAAACGGGGCATCCGCCCATCTTCTCGCAACCGCTTCTGGATGCACTCCATCTGCGCCTCGAGCGCGGCGAACAGACGATTCTCTTTCTCAACCGGCGTGGCTATTCGCGTGTGCTGGAATGTCCCGACTGCGGGTGGGTCGCGGAGTGTCCGGATTGTTCCGTTCCCTATACCTACCATCAGGCCGATCATTGTCTGCGGTGCCACGTGTGCGGCGGTTGGACCCATCTGCCGTCGGCCTGTCCGGATTGCAAGAACCGCGAATTCAACTACACGGGCATTGGCACGCAACGGGCGGAGGCTGCGCTCCAGCGGTGTTTCCCCCATGCGCGCGTATTGCGGATGGATGCGGACTCGACTTCGCGCAAGTTTTCGCATGACGACATTCTCTCGACTTTCCGTGCGGGCCGCGCCGACGTACTCTTGGGAACGCAGATGATTGCGAAGGGGCTCGACTTCCCGAATGTGACCCTCGTCGGGGTTCTCAATGCCGACACGTCTTTGCATCGTCCCGATCCGCGCGCGAGCGAACGGACGTACCAATTGCTTGCGCAGGTGAGCGGTCGTGCGGGGCGTGCCGAAAAACCGGGCGAAGTCTATCTGCAGACGTTCGCGCCGGATGCACCTGCGATTGCGGCGGCGGCGTCCGACAAGGGCTTTACCGCGTTTGCGGCACAGGAACTCGCGGCGCGCAAAGAGGCCTACCTGCCGCCCTATTGCCGTTTGGCGACACTCGTCTTTCGTTCCAAAGTCGAAGAGGTCGCGTCCAGCTGGGCGGACCTCTATGCGAAGTCGCTCACCTCGTGGGCGAAGCAATTCAACACGGCGCGCCAACAGGACCTCTTTCGCGTCTCGGAAGCGGCCGAAGCGCCGCTGCTCAAAGCCGAGGGCTGGTTCCGCTACCAGGTTGTCGTTCGGGCGCCGTCGACAAAGGATATCGTCTCGGCGGTGAAGTGGATCGAGTCCGAGCGTCCTGCACCGAAGGAGCTTCGTCTCGTCTTCGATGTCGACGCCCAGAACCTTTCCTAGAGCCCGAAGTGGGTGTTGGGGAGCTTGTCGAGAACGGCGGCGAGATTTTCGCGTTTGTCGCGCGTGTGGTTGTTGGGCGTTTCGAAGAGCGAGGGGGCGGGAAGGGTGTCGTCCTGGGTGAAGTCCGTCACGCCAAAACCGATCAGGCGCACCGTACGGCGTCCGGATGGAGGCCATTCGCGATCGAAGAGTTCGAGGGCGAGGTGGCGAAACGACAGATCGTCGCAGGCCGGAAGATCGAAACGTGCCTGGCGTGTGAGCGTGGTGAAGCTGGCGTCGCGCAGTTTGATTTTACCCGTGCGGGCGCGTCGTGGTTGAGTACGGGTCCGTCGGCCCACATCGGCGACGAGCTCAAGCAGCGCGGCCCGCACGACGTCGCGGTTGGTTTCATCCTCGCCGAATGTGTGTTCACGCGAAACGCTCTTCTCCTCTTCGTCGTCCCAGGCGACACGGGAAAAGTCGATGCCGTTTGCATGCGCCTGGATGGATTCGGCGGCGGCTTCACCGAGAATGCGCGCGAGAAAACGCGGATCGGCGTTTTGGATGTCGCCGCAGGTCCGATAGCCGTAGCGGACTAGAACCTCATTCGTCTTCTTGCCGACGCCCCAGAGGATCTTGACCGATTGCGGGGCGAGCCAGGCGCGGATTTCATTCGGTTCGGACGGCATCACGAAGAGCCCGTTCGGCTTTGCCTCTTCGCTGGCGATTTTGGCGAGCAGGCGGTTCGTGGCAAGTCCGACGGAACAGGTCAAGTGGCACGTCTCCCACACTTCCGCGCGGAGTCGTTCGCCGAGCGTACGCGCATCGCCGAAGAGATGCACGGTGCCCGTCACGTCGAGAAAGGCCTCGTCGACCGAGACGCCCTCGACGAAGGGCGAATAGTGGTCGAGGATCTTGAAGACCTGGTCGGAAACCTCCTGGTAGACGTGCATTCGCGGCGGCGCAAAGATGGCGTGTGGACATTTCGCGTAGGCCGTACGGCTCGGCATCGCCGAGTGGACGCCGAAGACACGCGCTTCGTACGAACAGGTCGAGACGACGCCGCGCTCGTGCGCACCGGCACCGACGATGACGGGCTTGCCGCGCCATTCGGGATGGTCGCGTTGCTCGACGGACGCAAAGAATGCGTCCATGTCCATATGGAGGATGAGGGGCATAAAAACCGGCGGATGGACAATCAGTCGCCGTTCGACCGTGGCGCCTTCGGGTCCATCCGCCGGAAAGGGTTAAAGATTAAAGGTTAAAGATTAAAGGTTAAAGGTTAAAGATTACAGATAAAGAGCGATTAATAGTCTGCGGGAACGGTGAGGATTTCGGCGCCGTCGTCTGTGATGGCGACGGTGTGTTCAAAGTGGGCGGCCATGCAATGGTCGCGCGTGTACACGGTCCAGCCGTTCTTGCGGTCCACGAACGTCTTGGCGCCTTCCTTGGTGAGCGTGATCATCGGTTCGATGGCGATGGTCATGCCGGGCTTCAGCACAAGCTTGGTCCCGGGCTTGCCGTAGTTGGGCACTTCGGGGTCTTCATGGACGGTTCGGCCGACGCCGTGTCCAATCCAGTCGCGGACGACACCGAATCCGGCGTCTTCGGCGACTTTCTGGATCGCATAGCCGACATCGCCGAGATGCACGCCAGGTCCTGCGGTGGCGATGCCGGCGGCGAGACACTTCTTGGTGGTCTCGACGAGACGGATGATCTCGGGATCGCTCACGCCGACCATCACGGTGCGGCTGGTGTCGCCGTTGAATCCCAACGTGTTCACGCCCACGTCGCACTTCACGATGTCGCCCGGCATGATGACACGGGGACCCGGAATGCCGTGGATGACTTCATCGTTGACGCTCACGCAGAGCGCGCCCGGGAAGCCGGCGTAGCCGAGGAAACTCGCGGCCACCTTGTTTTTCAGGCAGTAGTCGCGCACCACTTGGTCGATGTCCGCCGTGGTGGCGCCCGGTACGCACGCGGCGGCCGCGAGATCGCGGACCTCCGCGCTCATCCGGCACGCCACGCGCATGCGGTCGATTTCGGCCTTGGTCTTGATGTCGACTTTCATCGATCTCACATGACCTTGAGGAAGTTCGCCGCGACGGAATCGACGCCCGTCATGCCGTCGACCGTCTTCAGCAGGCCCTTATCCTTATAATAGGCGATCAGGGGCTCGGTCTGCTGGTGGTAGACGACGAGACGGTCCTTCACCGTCTCCGGATTGTCGTCCTTGCGGATCGTGAGCTCGGCGCCGCACACATCGCAGATGCCTTCCACCTTGGGCGGGAGGTTCTTCACATGGTAGCCGGCCTTGCACTTCGGGCACGTACGGCGGCCCGCGATGCGGTCCTGGATGATCTCGTCAGGGACGTCGATGAGAACGGCCGACTTGACCGGCGCGCCCATCTCCTCGAGGATCTTCGCCTGCGCGAGGTTGCGCGGGAAGCCGTCGAGCAGCATCGTCACATCGCCCGTCGTCTCCGCGACGACATCCTTGATCATCGTGGCGATGAGTTCATCCGGAACGAGCTTGCCCGCTTCCATGAACGCCTTCGCCTGCTGTCCGGCTTCGGTGCCCTTGGCCACCGCGCCGCGCAGAAGATCGCCGCTCGAGACGTGCTTGAGATTTGCATTTTCGGACGCGAGCTTGCCCGCGACCGTACCTTTCCCCGAACCCGGGGCACCGAGAAGAATGACAATATTCATAGCGCCGAATAGTATACCACAATCTGCTGGAAAATGGTATAATCAACATTGTTGGAAAGTTGCGAAAGGGGCTTGATTCGGGCTCTGAGATTTGATATACTACTCCCCGCTTTTCCATCTGGATCGGGCTCACAACCGACTGCCCGACCGGTAAGGAAAGAAAAGGATAAACAAAATGCCTAAGATGAAAACGAAAAAGTGCGCCACGAAGCGCATGAAAATGTCGGCTACGGGTAAGGTTATGCGTTCGCAGGGCGGCAAGAGCCACCTGAACGGCTACAAGCCGCGCGGGCGCAAGCGCAATCTCCGTGGTCTCGCCGTCACTGATGCAACCGTCGAGAAGACGATGCACCGTATGCAGCCGTATGCCTAAGGAGGAATGAAAAATGCGAGCTACTAACGCACCTGCTTCCCGTGAACGTCGTCGTCGCCGCCTGGAACTTGCGAAGGGTTTCCGTGGTGGTCGTTCCAAACTCTTCCGCACTGCGACGGAAGCCGTTGACCGCGCCCAGCGCCTGGCCACGATCCACCGCAAGCTGAAGAAGCGTGATTTCCGTCATCTCTGGATCGCCCGTATCAACGCCGCGACCCGTGCGGAAGGCATGAGCTACAGCGCGTTCATCGCGGGTCTGCTCAAGGCCGGCGTCACGCTGAACCGCAAGATGCTCAGCGAGATCGCGATCCACGATCCGGAGGGCTTCAAGCAGATCGTCGAAATCGCGAAGAAGGCCTAAGGCCGCACGCGAGAAGACAGACCGCAAAAGGGCACGGCTTGCGCCGTGCCCTTTTGAGTATTCAGTTTTCAATCTTCAATCTTCAATCTTCAGTTTTCAGATTTCAGTTTTCAGATTTCAGATTTCAGTATTCAGATTTCAATCTTCAGTTTTCAGTCTTCCACAGATTGCGATTTTTATGCTATAATATTCCACCTATGCGAACCAACAGAATGGATGGGGAACGATTGACGCGCACTCTGCGGTGCGTGCTGTTGGCTGTACTCTCGCTGCTTCTGGCGGCGGGCGACGGCTGGGCTCAATCGGCAACCCCTGTGCCGGCGCCTCAGGCAGCGGTCTCGGCCGATGAATCGTCCGCCCGTCGGCGGGCGCGGGAGCTACCGCGTTCCGCAACGAGTTCGGACGGTTTTGTAGAGGTGCTCGCGGCGGACGTGCCGGGTGATACGATGGGCTTCCGTCTGCCGTTGCTGCGTTTTACGTCGCAGTTCGTCCAGGATCTCGAGCATGCCTTTGGATTGCAGATGCCGCGTGCGCAGGGGCGCGGACTCGTCATTCACGCGCTGGACGGGCAGACGAACGACATTCGGGTGATTGCGCGGGTCGTGCGGCGCGACGGCAACATCCTGACGCGCCTTTGGCTGCCGTCTCCCGGATTCACCAATCTCGAGGCGCTGCGATTTGAAATCGCGCAGGCGTATTTCCGTGCGTGGATCGACCGTCATCGTCCGGAAGGCGTGGCGGAGGCGGGCCAGCTGCCGAAGTGGTTTTCCTTCGGGGCCTTGCAGGCGCGCACGGCGGATGGCGGCCACGCCGCCATTCGGGCGATGCTGGAGCTGTGGCGGGCGAACAAGCTGCCGGCGTTCCCGAAGTGTGTTGCCAAGCTGAAGATCTCGTCCTTGCAGGACGCGGTTCTCGCGGGTTACCTGGTGGCGTGGACGAAGGAGCGTCGCGCGGTGCAGGCGTTGCTGGAGCGTTTGGCCGCCGGGCATGAATGGACGGCGGATTCGTTCGTGGAACTCATCACCGGCGAGCGGAGCGAGTCCGATCAGGTGAAGGCCTTCCAGGCGCGTCTGGACCGTCTTTCGCGCGCCGTCCTTTCGCCGGGCGAGGCGAGCGGCTGGGATCTGCGGAATTTCCGGTCGCAGCTGACGCTCGACCTGACGGAATTCAAACAGGACCTGAAGCCGGGCGCTCCGTCGACCTGTACGTTCCGGGAGGCGATTGCGCGGGTGGATGAACCGGCCGTGCGGCAGGCGGCCCAGAAGAAGATGCGCGAGTTGCCGCTCTATGCCGTCCGGCGTGGACCGGGACTTGCGGCCGTCTCGGAAGCCTATAGCAGTTTCTTGGTGATGCTGACGCGTGGAGCCAATGCCGACAAGCTGGTTCCGCTTCTCGACGCCGCAGAGGCGAAATTGAAGGAAGTCATCGAACATGGCGGTCAGTTGGCGCCGACGAAGGTACCTGAAAAGAAATGAAAACGGAAAAGACAATAACCGGCGACGTCGATCCTGACGTGCTGGACTATACGGTGGGCGACGATCCCGTTTTGGACATGGATCTCGTGCGTTGGGACTGCCTTGGAACGGCGGCCCATGTGACGATGCTTTCGGAGATGCCCGTCGAGCCGCCCGTGGTGACGAAGGACGAGGCGACGCGTGTGCGGGCCGCGCTGGCGAATGTGGTGGCGGACGAGACCTTTGTGGTGCGCGAGCAGGACCAGGATGTGCACATGGCCGTGGAGACGCGCCTGACGGAGACGCTGGGCGATCTCGGCAAGAAGATCCATACGGGCCGCAGCCGCAACGACCAGGTGGCGGTCGATGTGCGTCTGCACATCAAGGACCAGCTGCTGGGCCTGGGGACCGAGCTCGGCGACCTCGCGACGGCGCTTGTGGCGTTCGGCCAGGCGCACGACCGCGTGCCGATGGTGGGTCGGACCCATCTGCAGCCGGCGATGCCGAGTTCCGTGGGCGTGTGGGCGACGGGACATGCCGAGATGATTCTCGATCAGACGGCGAATCTCGAAGCCGCCTACAAGATGAACGATGCGTGTCCGCTCGGCAGCGCCGCCGGCTATGGCGTGCCGTTGCCGCTCGACCGGCAGCGTACGAGCGATCTGCTCGGGTTTGCGCGTCCGCTCCACAATGTGTTCGGCGCGTCGATGGGCCGTGGCGAAGACGAAGCGTCGCTCCTGTGCGCGCTCGCGCAGCTGATGGCGGTGCTGTCGCGTCTCGCCGAAGACATGATCCTCTTTTCGATGCCGGAGTTCGGCTACTTCACCCTGCCGCGCGCCTACTGCACGGGCAGTTCGATCATGCCGCAGAAGTACAATCCCGACGTGCTCGAACTGGTGCGTTCGAAGACGGCGCAGGTGCTGGGACTTGCAACGGCGTCCCTGTCGATGCTGCATGCGATGCCGGGCGGCTACAACCGCGACCTTCAGGACTGCAAGGGCCTCTACATGAAGGGGCTGGCGATCACGCGCACGACGTTGCGCATTCTCGCGAAGTTCGTACGCGGAATGGGTGTGGACGAAGCGAAGTTGCGTGCGGGCTTCATCCCGGGCGTGTTCGCGACGGACGTGGCGCTGCGCAAAGTCGCCGCCGGCACGCCGTGGCGCGAAGCGTACCATCAGGTGCGCGACAACCTCGAGGCGCTTGCGAGCGAAGATGCGGATGCGGCCGTGGCGGCGAAGACGCATGCGGGTGCGACGGCGGGTCTCGACTATGCGCTCTATGCCAAGCGCATTCAGGCCTGGCTCGGGTTGATGGATGAACGCAAGACGGCGTTCGAGGCCAAGCTTCAGAAATTGTTCAGTTAATAGAAGGGAAACGAAATCATTATGTCAGAAACGGGAATTACTTTGTTGCAGGCGTGGCAATACGGCGGCTACCTGATGTGGGTGCTGGCGGGGTTGTCGGTGCTTGCGTTCGCCGTCGTCCTCTATCTTCTGTTCGCGCAGCGTCGGGGCGCCCTTGCGCCGCGTCCGCTGCTGAGCGACGTGTTCAGCAAGCTGCAGACGGGCGACCATGGCGAGGCGCGTCGTCTGTGCGAGCGCCGTCCGTGCGCGTTCGCGTCCATCGCGCTGGCCGCGCTCGACGTGGTGCAGCGGACGCCGGCGGGGCAGCGGGCGAACGTCACGTCGGCTGTTGAAACGGCCGGTGCGCACGTGGCCGAACAGCTTCAGGCGTCCGTCGACTGGCTGGCGGATATCGCGGCCATCGCGCCGCTTGTGGGTCTTCTGGGTACGGTGCTCGGCATGTTCCAGGCGTTTGGCGGCATTGCGAGCGACCTCGCGGCGAATGCGCGTCCGGTCGTGTTGGCGCAGGGCGTGTCGCAGGCCATCATCACGACGGTGTTCGGCTTGGCGATTTCCATTCCGTGCCTCTTCTTCCACGCGGTGCTGCGCCGTCGTACGGCGAAGCGCATTGCGGGACTCGAGACGCTGGCCGTCATTCTTGAAAAGGCGTTCTAATGAATTTTCGCCGCAACCAGAAAAGTCACGCGCCGACGGTGGGCATGGCGTCCTTGATGGACGTCATCTTCCTGCTGTTGTGCTTCTTCGTGACGTCGAGCGTGTTCTCCCAGTGGGAGACGGAAGTCGCCATCGCATTGCCGACGGCGAAGAGCGCGACCGTGCCCGGGCGTATGCCGGGCGAGATCATTCTCAATCTGAACGCCCAGGGCAAGGTTTCGATCAACGGACAGACCCTGACGTTTCAGGAGGTGACGGAGCGTTTGGCGCGCATCGCCAAGCTGTATCCGGGGCAGCCCGTTGTGATTCGCGCCGACAAGACGTCGAAGTACGACCAGCTGATGGAATTGATCGACGCGTGTCGCGCGGCCGATGTATGGAACTTCTCGTTGGCCACGCAGGACAACGAGAAAAAGTGAGTTTGTTAATCTAGCCGATTTCGGGGAAGGAAAAGATAATGAGAAATCTTTGTTATTTGGTCGCTTTGAGCTGCCTGCCGGTGATGGCGGTATCGCATTGGAATGGCGGACGCACCGTGCCGGTGCATCGCCTTACACCGCGTGACCATGAAGGACAGAAGGTGTCGTCGACGCAGGCTTTGGCGCGTCCGATTTCGACGGTTCAGACGTGTGGCCAGTGCCACGATGTCGATGCGATGAAGGGGGCCAACCACTTCCGCACGGGTCTTGACGCGACTGATGCGCAGTCTTCCGTGGTGGTCGAGCCGTGGTTCTGGACGGACGACAAGACGGGTACGGCGATTCCGCTGACGCTGCACGGCCAGCAGGGCGCCTATACGCCGGCAGCGTTGGGCTTGTCGTGCTGGCAGTGGACGAAGCTTTTCGGGCGTTCCTTCCCGGGCGGAGGCGTGGGGAATGATCCGCGCGCGATGCAGAGCGCCGACGGCGCGAAGCAGCGTTGGTTCGTGACGGGCGGACTCGAACCGAACTGCCTCGCGTGCCACCAGCAGAGCGGCTACGATTCGAGCGAATGGGCGCGTCAGGTGCTGCGTGAAAACTGGCGCGGTGCGATGACGGCGGCCTCGGGCCTTGCGATCGTCGACGGCATGAACGAGCGTCTCAATTCGACGTGGGATCTTGCCATGGGGTCGGACAATCCCGACGACCATCTCTTCCGCGTGCCGGAGAAGACGATCTATGATCCGTCGCGCTTTGACACCAAGGACCGCTGCGTGTTCAACGTGGGCAAGCCGAAGAACGAGAACTGCCTGGCGTGCCACGGCGTGAGCGAGAAGGGCGTGCCCTCGCACGCGATCGAGGGCGATGTCCACTTGAAGCACGGACTCTCCTGCATTGACTGCCACAAGAACGGGATGGACCATCAGGTGGCGACGACGAGCTGCGCGGGCTGCCACACGGCCGCAAAGGGCGCGGGTCCGAAGCCGGTGCATGCGGGCATCCCGCTCGTGCACTTCCAGAAGCTTGCCTGCACGGTCTGCCACTCGGGCGTGACGAAGGACGGCGAGCTGGCGCTTGTGCGCACGTCGCGTGCGAACCGCATCGGCATCTACGGCCGTGCGCAGTGGGCGACGGATTGTCCGTACATCGTCGAGCCCGTGTTCGTGAAGAACGCGAAGGGCGTGGTCGAGCCGTGCCGCATGATGTGGCCGAGCGGTTTCTATCGTGCCGCAGAAAAGGGCGCGCTCAAGCCGATTCCGCCGGAAGAGGCGCAGAAGCTTGCGGGCGACGCGTTCGACGTGGTCAAGCGCGTGGAGACGGCGCTGGCGATGCTCGACGACACGAGCAACCTTCCCGGCGTCCCGAAGCTGAAGGAGGACTTGTCGCTGGTCTATCAGGCGGCCACGAACGAGATTCCGTTCATAACGGCGACCGACCGGATCAAGGACGAGTTCCTGAAGCTCCTGATCACGATCTACAATGCGCAGATCGACAGAACCGAAACGCCGGCCGATGCGAAGGTGCGCGTTGCGGCGGTGCGCGAAGGCAAGGTGTATACGCTCGTGCTCAAGGTCGCTGATGACAAGGGGCGTTTGGGCGAAGCGGTGGAAGAATGCCCGGGTGTGGCCGTGCCGGCGAACGAGCCTTTCCCCGTCGGGACCCTCTCGGCGGATGGCAAGACGTTCATTCCGTTCGTCGACCGCTGGACGATCGAACAGTATTTCAAGGTGAAGGGCAAGGAACAGCCCATCACCAAGGAGATGCTGGCGCGTGCGCTCAAGAATGCGGGCAAGGACGTGCGCTACCTCTCGGCGGGCCTTGTGTTCTCGCTCGACGAAAAGGGCGCGCTTGTGGAGACGGCGGGTGTGGCGGAGGCGCAGCCCGTGTCGTGGCCGCTGGCGCACGATGTGCGTGCGGCGCGTCAGGCGCGCGGTGCGGCACCGGTCAAGTGCGCCGACTGCCATACGGGCGACTCGAAGTTCTTCCTCGGCGAAATCAAGCCGACGGGTCCGGTGCAGGAGGTGTCGGGTCCGGTGGTCAAGCAGGCGGATCTGCTGCGCGTGTGCAGCTGCTACCATACGGTGCTCGGGTCCACGTTTGCGATGCGTCCGCTCTTGAAGGTGACGCTGTGGACGATCTTCTCGCTGATGTGCCTCTTCCTCGCGGCGGCGGCCGGTGTGGCCCTCACGCGTCTGGGCGAGTGGTTCACGGCGAATACGCGTGAGTTCCTGGGCGGACTCATCAAGTGGGTGCTGGACATGGGCCTCATCGTGTGCCTCGGCTACCTGTTGCTGAGCGGCGTGATCGGCTGGCTCTGTGGCGGCATGTCGAGCTGGGTGCTTGTCGGCCACATGATGGCGGGCGGCGGCTTCGCGGGCTGCGCGGTGCTGCTGATGGCGATCCGTGCGAAGGAGCGTACGACGAAGCTCTGGAGCGGTGTCGTGTGGGCGTTCTGGGTGCTGTTCGCGGCGGGCACGATCTTCACGGCGGTGATGCCGATGATGACGGTGTTCGGCTCGCATGGACAGGAAATCCTGTTGTGGAGCCACCGGTGCGTGTCGCTCTGCTTCGCCTGCGCGAGCGCGGTTCTGTGCCAGCTTCTCCGTCTGCGGAAGTGAAGACATTTTCCTATAGAGCCATGGACACCGAGTTTTCGGTGTCCTTTGGTTTGACGGAGGACGAGGCGCTCTGCGGGTCGGCCGCCGCGGCGTGTTTTGCGCGCATCGACCAGATCGAGCGTCTCCTCACGAAGTTCTCCGACACGAGCGACGTTGCTGTGATCGGGGCGCTCGCCGATGGCGCGAACACGCTGGTGACGCCTGAAACGATGGATGTGCTCGTGGCGAGCGCGCAGATCTGCGCGGCGACGGACGGTGCGTTCGACCCGACGGTCGAGGCGCGCAACTTCGGCGAACTTGTGATCGACGTCGAGCACTTCCGCGTGGGTGTGAAGAAGGGTCCGGTCAAACTCGATTTCGGCGGCATCGGCAAGGGCTATGCGCTGGACGAATGCGCGAAGATTCTGCGTGGCGGACAGTTCGAGCTGACGAATTGGCTCCTCAACGGCGGTACGTCGACGCTGCTGGCGTCGGGTGCGCCGTCGCCGGATGAGACGGGCTGGCCGCTCGGCGTGGGCGGCGTGTGGAAAAGCCGCACGAAGACGCCGACGGTGTTGCGTCTTTCGAGCGGGGCGCTCTCGGGTAGCGGATTCGAACTGCGGGGCGAGCATGTGCGTGATGTGCGGCGAGGCGGTGCGGCCGTGAAGTGGGCGCAGAGCTGGAGTCGCGCGTCCTCGGCGACGGTGGCCGATGCGCTTTCGACGGCGGTGCTGGCACTTGATGCGCGCGAGATCGAAAGGACCTGCGAGAGGCTGGAGGCGCAAGTTCTCGTGGCGCGCCACCAGGCGCCGTTCTTCGACCGGTTCCGGGACCCCCTACGTTGGTTCGGCGGAAACCCTTGAGAATGTGCTAGACATTTGGTATACTTTTAGCGGATAAAACTTCAAACGAAAGAACATCCAAGAATTTAGCGAGTCAAACTAACGGAGTAGAAAGATGACAATCCGTTCATATCTGGAGAAATTTGCAAAGGAGACGCCGCAGAAGGTGGCGCTCCAGTATTCGTATAACAAGGAATGGCACACGCGCACGTGGGCCGAGTTCCTCGCGGGCGTGCGTGCCGTGGCCGAGGCCTATGGCCCCGCGTTCGCGCTGCGTCCGCGTGAAGAGAACGTGGCCCTCGTGCTGCCGAACAGCCCGACCTGGATGGAAGCCTATCTCGCGTGCAGCGGCGCCGGTGTGAGCGTGGTGCCGATGGACCCCAAGCTGCACAACGATGAAGTGGCGTACATCCTCAACGATTCCGGCGCAGCCGTGGTGACGACCGACAAGCCCCATCTCGCGATGATGAAGGCGATTGCGTCCCAGCTGCCGGCGTTGCGTGCGATTGTGATCGTCGACGGCGGTGCGACCGAATACGAGCCGATCGGCACGGTGCCGGTCTATGACTACGAGACGCTGAAGGCCCAGGGCGTGAAGACGCTCGCGGAAAAGGGCACGGGCTGGTACGACGCGAATGTCGCGCAGGGTGAAGACGTGGCGTCCGTCATCTACACCTCCGGCACGACGGGCAAGCCCAAGGGCGCGATGCTCCGGCACAGCAATTTCATTGCGGACATCGACGGTGCGCTGGGCGCATTCGGCGAGACGGTGGACAACACGGACTCCCTGCTCGTGGTGCTGCCGCTCTTCCATGCGTTCTCGTTCTGCGCGAACTTCGTGCTGTCGCTCTTCCGCGGTTGTACGATGAAGTTCGTCCGTTCGCTCTATACGATCGGCGAGGATGTGAAGATCCTGCAGCCGACGGTCGTGATGAGCGTGCCGCTTCTGGCGGAGAAGATGTTCGACAAGATCGACGCGAAGC
>JAKSOY010000439.1 GCA_024405255.1 Kiritimatiellia bacterium | reverse complement strand
CGAAACCCAGTATTGGTTGGAAGTCCTTCTCCGAGCAGACTACATTACACCTAAACAGTATAAATCGCTCGCAGCGGATGTAAATCGTCTTGTTGGCCTATTGGTTCGTTCAGTCAATACAAAAAAGAAGAATTCCGGTCTTGCATGATCGCCTTAAACTTTAATCTTTAATTTTTAACCTTTAATCTTTAACCTTCCAAAGAGGAGTAGAAGAAATGAAAATTTTAGTTGTTGGTAGTGGCGGTCGCGAACATGCGATTACGTGGCGGTTGGCGCAGGATGCGACGAAGCACGAACTGTTTTGCGCTCCGGGCAATGCGGGAACCGCAGGGTTGGCGACGAATCTCGCAATCGGTGCGGAGGATGTGGCGGGCGTCGTCGCGTGGGCGCAGGCGAACAGGCCCGATCTCGTCGTGGTGGGTCCGGAAGCGCCGCTCGTGAAGGGCCTTGTGGACGAACTCGCGAAAATCGGCGTGACGGCGTTCGGACCTGTCCAGGCGGGTGCGCGCATGGAAGGATCGAAGCGTTTCGCGAAGGAAGTGATGGATGCGGCGGGCGTGCCGACCGGCAAGGCCCAGACGTTCACCGATGCGGCGGCGGCGAAGGCGGCGCTGCCTGCCTACGGCTTGCCGGTCGTCGTGAAGGCGGATGGCCTTGCGGCGGGCAAGGGCGTGATCGTGGCCGAGACGACCGAACAGGCCGAGCAGGCGATTGACGACATGCTGGTGGACAACAAGTTCGGTGCGGCGGGTGCGGAAGTGCTGCTGGAGGAATTCCTCCACGGCGAAGAGTGCTCGATCCTCGCGCTCGTCGATGGCGAGAATGCCGTGCTGCTGCCGAGTTCGCAGGACCATAAGCGCGTGTTCGACGGCGACAAGGGTCCGAACACGGGCGGTATGGGCGCCTACTCGCCGGCGCCGGTCGTGACGGCCGACAAGCTGCCGCTCATCAAGGAGAAGATCATTCTGCCGGTCGTGCGCGAACTCAAGAAGCGCGGCATCGTCTATCGTGGCATCCTCTATGCCGGTCTGATGGTGAACGACGAAGGGTCGAATCCGCACGGACCGCTCGCGAAGAGCGGGTCGACGGTGAACGTGGTCGAATTCAACGCGCGCTTCGGCGATCCCGAGACGGAAGCGGTGCTGCCGCGTCTCGGCGGCGACTTCGCGACGGCGCTGCTGCATGCGGCGACGGGCTGCCTGAAGGATTCCGACGTGGTGGTGAAGGATGCGTGTGCGGCGACGGTGATCATCGCCTCCGGCGGCTATCCGGGTTCGTATGCCAAGGGCAAGGAGATCACGGGGCTGGCGGAGAATCCGGCGCTCGTGTTCCATTGCGGCACGAAGCAGGACGGCGACAAGGTCCTCACGGCGGGTGGACGCGTCCTTTCCGTGACGGGTCTGGGTGCCACGCTGCGCGAAGCGGTGGACAACGCCTACGCCGGTGTCGACAAGATCGCGTTTGAGAATGCCTTCCATCGGACGGACATCGCGCATCGCGCGTTTGAACGGGGCTAAGGATGGTCGCGCATCTGCTCGAATTCATGATGCTCTTCCTGTTCGGCTTCTCGTGGCCCTTCGCGATTGCGAAGACGTACCGCGCGAAGCGGGTGGACGGGAAGAGTCCTCATTTTGAAGTCATCGTGATCATCGGCTACCTGTGCGGCATCGCGAGCCATCTCGTGAGCGGCCAGGGGTTGTGGGTGATCGGCGTCTATGTGCTCGACATCCTCTTGGTGTCGACCGACCTCACCCTGTATTTCTACTACTCGATTCGAAACCGTCGGCTTGATGCTGAACGCGGGTAGTACGGTTCAACGGCGGTAGGATTTAAAATGCTCTTCAATTCTTTTGAGTTTCTTATCTTCTTGCCGCTCGTCTTTGCCGCCTATTGGCTGCTGGCGCGGCAGCTGCGCGTCCAGAACCTGCTCGTCG
>JAKSOY010000438.1 GCA_024405255.1 Kiritimatiellia bacterium | reverse complement strand
CTTACCTTTTGAAAGATAAATGATACAATATTCGCCATGACACCTTATATCATCTGGGATTGGAACGGCACACTGCTGAACGACGTCGACGCCTCGGTCGACGCGTTGAACCATATGCTCGACGACCGGGGGCTGCCCCGCATTTCACGCGAAACCTATCGCGCCTCCTTTGGCTTTCCCGTACGTCCTCTCTATGTGAAACTGGGCATGGACCCCGACCACGACTGGGACCGGATCTGCATCGACTTCCACCGCTACCTCGCCGCAGCGCCTCAGTCGCTCCGCCCCGACACGCGGGAGGCACTTGCCTCCGCTCGCGCGCTCGGCGCCGGGCAATCCATCCTCAGTGCGCTACGACAAGACTTCCTCCTGCGCGATACGGGACGATTCGATGTACAAGGATTTTTCGACGAGATCTACGGCGTGGACAATCTCGATGGCGCCTCAAAACTCGCGCGCGCCCATCAGCTTCTCGAGCAGCTCAAGGCGAGGGGGCTCCTGCCCGCCGAGCGTCCCCTCTATTTCATCGGCGACACGCTGCACGATGCGGAAGTCGGCCGCGCGCTCGGGGCGACCGTGATTCTCGTCGATGGCGGACATCAAACAGCCGACCGCCTTGCGGCAGCCGGCTGTACCGTTGCGGCGTCTTTGCCCGACGCCGTACGCCTTGCGTGCGCGTAACGCGCGGGGACTACTTGAGCTCCTTCCGGAACGGCACGGAGGCCTGCGCGCCCGGACGCGTGACGGAGATCGCCGCGGCTTTCTGCGCGAACGCAATCGCGTCCTTGCATGTCTTGCCTTCGGCCAGCGCCACCACAAATGCGCCGTTGAACGTATCGCCCGCCGCAACCGTATCAACGGCCTTCACCTTCTTGCAGGGATAGAGCTTCTCGCAATTGCCGCAGTAGACGCCCTTGGATCCCATCGTGATGAGCGCATGCTTGACGCCGCGCTTCTTCAACACGTCGATCGCCTTCTGCGCGCTCTTGGCGTCCGTCACCTTCACCCCCGTGAGAAGTTCCGCCTCCGTCTCGTTCGGCGTAATCCAATCGAGGCAGGCATAGAGCTCTTCAGGAAGCTTGGCCGCCGGCGCAGGATTGAGGATCACCGGCACGCCCTTCGCATGCGCGGTCTGGGCGGCCCAGAGGACCGTCTCAATCGGCGTCTCAAGCTGCATCAGAAGCGCATCGGCCGACTTGATGTCCTTCGCGAATTTCTTGACGTCCTTCGACGACAAGGTCCCGTTCGCGCCGAGTGCGACGGAAATGCTGTTCTGTCCCTTTTCATCCACAAGAATCAACGCCGTACCGGAGGCATTTTTCTTGTCGACGATCAGGCGCGCATCAATGCCATCCTTCGCAAGACGCGCGGCCGTGTCGCGTCCGAACAAGTCATTACCGACCTTGGCGATGAATGTGCACGCCCCCTTCTTGGCCGAGAGCCGCGCCACGGCCACCGCCTGGTTCGCGCCCTTGCCGCCCGGATTCATCATAAACGCACCGCCGCTCACCGTCTCGCCCGGGACGGGAATCTTCGCGCCGGAAATGACCATATCCGTATTCGTGCTGCCGAGAACAACAATCATTGTGAAATCCTTTCTTGATGATGTTGTGAAGATTATAGCAAAACAAGCCCCCTGCAATCAATTGAAAACGAGCAACCGCCCGCGGAGGCGGACGGTTGCTCGTGAGGTTCGGATGAACCGAGGCGCTTAGCCGCGGCAGAGCGTGTACAACACGCCCGCCACGACGGCGGAACCGATCACGCCGGAGACGTTCGGACCCATCGCCTGCATGAGGATGAAGTTCGTCGGATCCTCCGAGAGCGAGACCTTGTTCGAGACACGTGCCGCCATCGGGACCGCCGAGACGCCCGCCGAGCCGATGAGCGGATTCACCTTGTTGTCCTTCGACGAGAAGACGTTCATCAGCTTCG
>JAKSOY010000437.1 GCA_024405255.1 Kiritimatiellia bacterium | reverse complement strand
ATTCGGCGCCCCGGGAGAAGGCGGAACAGGCCCGCAAACACTGGGGGCAAATGAATTTATGCGGCACGTATCGACCCACAGTTATGCCTGAAGAGCCAAAACTGTTAAACTCCAGTAAGATTGGACATTGACTCGTGAAGGTCAAATGTGGTACCATCTTCGGCGTAGACGTGGTGGAAAATTCATCCTGTCTGCGGAATGGTAGTCGAGTCGAAAGAAAGAGAAGTCGATCATGGCAAACACGGACCTTTTCAACATAATGGATTTGGTGGATTCAAATGCAGCTCGCGACGTGACGCGGCGCGAGGCTCTGCGGCAGTTGGGCGCCTTCCTCGGTGTGGGCGCGTTGGTGCCGGAATATCTGACGGCGATTCCGAAACCCGTTCCTGCCGGTACGATTCCGTCCAAGACGGACGCCGTGCGCGTGCGGCTCGTGTTCGCCGCGTTCAAGATGGGGAAGGACAACCATCAGCGTGTGAAGACCTGGCCGCACATCGACTTCGATTTCACGCCCGTGTTCAAGAACGTGACGGATACGCTCAACGCGCGAATCCCCGAAGTCGCGTTCGACCCGGTGGTCGTTTCCAGCAAGGAAGAGGGGGCGCAGCTCGTCAAGGCGGACGAAGCCAAGGGCGGCATCCAGGGGTATCTCGTCATCCAGATGAACAACTGGGTGGAGGCGTTGAGCGGCATCTATCGGTCGGGGAAGCCCACGCTTTTCTGCTCCTTCCCGTATTCCGGCATCGGCTGGTGGTTGATGGCGAATGCGAATCTCACCAATCGGAAGATCGCGAACTACGAGGGACTTTCGAGTCTGGACTTCAACGACACGGTGGAGTTCGCCCGCGCCTTTGCGAAGCTGAAAGACGGTTCGCCGGCCGACTGCCTGGCGGCGGCCCGTGCGTATCGGCTCGCCCATACGCCGGCGGCGTCGAAGCTGGTGCCGAAGGAGGGGCCGCTCGTCTGCGCGACGCCGGAGGAGGCGCTGGCTGCGGTGAGGGGAATGAAGATCCTCTCCGTCGAAGGGACCTCCAAAACGGTGCAAAAGCGCTATCGCCAGCAGTTTGGCGTGGAGATTGAAAACGTGTCCTATGACGAAGTGAACGCGGCGGCGAAGAAGGTCCCCGACGAAACGGCGAAGGCGACGGCGGCGGCTTGGTTGAAGGGGGCCCGTTGGGTGGGCCCGGGCGTGACCGAGGCGAGCGTGTTCGGCGCGGCGAAGGTCTATCACGGCATGAAGGCGCTTCTGGCGGAACGGAAGGCGGCGGCGATTACGATCAACTGTCTGGGCGGGTGCTATCACGGCAAGCTGATGGGGTACCCGTGTCTCGGGTTCATGCAGTTGCAGGACGAAGGCCTCATGGGAACCTGTGAAAACGACATCGAGTCCGTGATGACGATGCTGCTTTTCCGCGCGCTCACGAAAGGGCGCATGGGATACATCTCCGACCCGTGCATCGATGCGCCGCGACGGTCGATCATCTTCGCGCATTGCGTGAGCACGCGCCGTTTCTTCGGTCCGCAGGGACCGGAGGAACCCTATGAAATTCTGACGCATTGCGCGGATCGCGAAGGGGCCTCTTCGCGTGCCTTTGCGCCGGTGGGCTATCCCGTGACCACGGTGAAGCTCAATGTGACGGCACGCAAGCTGGCCGTGCAGCGCGGCATCATTACCGCGAACGACCGCGACGATCGCGGCTGCCGCACGAAGATGGTGGTGGAAGTGCGCGGCGACAATTATGAAAACATCTATCCGCATTGGCAGACCTTCGGCTGGCATCGCGTGACCTTCATCGGCGACTTCGCCAAAGACGTCGAGAAACTGGCGGAAAAGATCGGCTTCAGCCTCGTCTACGAGGGCTAGAAAGACGAGTTGAAGAAATCGGACGCAAGGCGTAACGTCAGGGGGAAGGCCATCCTTGCCCCCTAACGAATTTT
>JAKSOY010000436.1 GCA_024405255.1 Kiritimatiellia bacterium | reverse complement strand
GCCGCATAGTGCTCGGGCCGCACTTCGGGCTTGATGCGACGAAGCGCCTCTTCCAATGCGGCCTCCTGCCATTCGCGCTCGGCAAAGTCCTTATCTGCGGGCGTCATGTTCACCACCTCGTCCTTGTAAGCCCTCATCCGCTCGTCCTCACGCTGATGCATCCGCCACTTGTCGATGATAAGGTTATAAACAAGGTTAACCAGATAGGACCTAAAACGCCCCTTCATGCGACTGTATTCAAAGGTCGGAAGAAACTCTGCAAGCCGGATAAAGACATCTTGTACGACGTCGTCCGCCTCCTCTTCGTTCAGCCCCTTCGAACGTGCGATGGAAAACACAAGGCCGGCGTAAAGGTCGAATAGCCGCTGCCACGCGGCCTCATTCTCAGTGTCCGCGACCGCCTTCAGCACACTCGAGCGCGTCGTCTCGTTATTGAAGTGTCGGTAGGTCATTTTTGCTCCTTAACGGCATCCTCAATCGCAGTAAATCGTTCGAGAAGAGACAACCACGCTTTCACAAGTTTCTCATTCTCCATCGAAATCATTTCGGCCTGATTGTAATACTCGGCGGCATTTTGCCCAGACACGCCCTTGCTTTTATCTCGCAACGATTGAATTCGACGATTGTTCTCCTCACCCTTCCGGTCAATTCCCTGCATGTCGTCGAGAATGGCCCGCATTCGAGCCGCACGGACAGCATCCCTTTCCTCAACCCTTTTCAGCCGCTGCAGATGGGTCTCATCCGTGTGGCAGAAATACGATCCGGCAAAGGAAGACCAAACCTTGTCATCCTGCGTCGACATGTCGTTCAAGCTGTCCATGGCGGACATCACGTTCTTCAGCGGCTCAATCTCAGCAGACAACCTCCGCCGGTCGCGATCTGACACATACGCATAGGCAACAACGGCCAAAAGCATACACCCCACCGCCACCCGAGAAACCCACGCCGATTTGGCAAAAAGCATCCTGACCCTGAGCATCTTGAGCTCTTTGACAAGCGCCTTCGCCGACTGGTAGCGGCGCGAGGCGACAGGATCCGTCGCCTTGTTGAGAATTCGCCACCAGGCGGGGAAACAGGCGGAGCCCGTGTCGGCCTCCATCGCCGGGCCCTTGTCAAGTTCGTCGACCTGCCGACCGAAGCTCGCCGCCTTCAGCGTGAGCCCAAGACTGTAGATGTCGCTGGCGGCGTCGGTGAATTTCTCCGGCGGAACATATCCCGGCGTACCGACGAGCGAAACGGCGTCGGATTCTTCAATGAGAAGCCCCGGATCGGACAAAACCGGGCGACCAGCAACGTAAATGACATTCCCCGGCTTAATGTCGCGATGCAGAAGATGATGCCTCTGGAGAGCGGAAAGTCCATTTGCCAGCGAGATCGCAAGTTTGATGGACTCCTTTAACGGAAGCGCCTTCTCCCCCGCGATGACGCGGGCCAGCGTTTTCGGACGATAGCCCTGCGCCGAATTCGACGAACCAAAGAACTCGTCGTCCGCAAGATCCAGAACGGTGTAGAACCCCCAGTCCGTTTCAACGAGATCCCGCATACGGACAAGTCCCTCCTGCGGAGGGACCGACTTGAAGAGTTTTGCTCCGCGAAGCTCGCGCTCGAAGCATTCGTCTCCGACGGCATCGCGCCTGCAGACCCTCACAGCCGCACATCCACCGCCAGATCCAACGGCTCTATAGACCACGCCATACGCGCCACGACCGATCTCGTGCGCAAGCTTCCATTTACCGCAAGTCATCTGATCGATTCCTGTACTATTCATAACCATTGGAACATCCAGCGCCACACTATCGTTTTGCAATGTGCAAAGCAAAAAAATATCCAGCCGCCTTTGGTAGCGCGGTACGGTCTTTCAATCTACTGTCTCTTGTTCTCCTTTTGCAGAAAAGCCTTTAAATTGTATGTGTTAGGATTGTCTTACGATCCGGGACCTCCTGTTGGG
>JAKSOY010000435.1 GCA_024405255.1 Kiritimatiellia bacterium | reverse complement strand
GACGATGTCATCCGCGACTACGGCGCCGATTCGCTTCGTCTCTACGAGATGTTCATGGGTCCGCTGCAGGCGGTGAAGCCGTGGAGCACGAAGGGTGTGGAAGGCGTGTACCGCTTCCTCAAGCGCGTGAACAAGATGGTCACGGAGCAGCCGATCGTCGATCGCGCGCTCACGAAGGCCGAGGCGAAGACGCTCAATGCGACGGTGAAGAAGGTCGGCGAAGACCTCGAAGCGATGAGCTTCAACACCGCGATTTCCGCGATGATGGTGTTCGTGAACGAGTTCGCGGGCGACGGCAAGGAGCTGCCGCGCGAAGCGGCCGAGAAGTTCGTTCTGTGCGTGGCGCCGTTTGCGCCGCATTTGGGCGAAGAGCTCTGGCAGGTGCTGGGCCACAGCGACACGCTCGCGTACGAACCGTTCCCGAACTTCGACCCCAAGGCGCTCGTCGAGGACGAGGTGGAGATTCCCGTGCAGGTGCTCGGCAAGCTCCGCGGGCGCGTGACGGTGAGCGTGAACGCGACGCCGGCCGAGATGGAGGCGGCCGCGAAGGCGAATGCCGATGTGGCGAAGTTCCTCGAAGGCAAGACGATCGTGAAGGTGATCGCCGTGCCGAAGCGGATGGTGAACTTCGTCGTTCGCTGAGGCGAACGACGAAGCAGCGAATAGGTTAAAGTGAATAGTGAATAGGTAAGTTTACAAAGTTTAACGAAAGGAAAAAGAAATGAAGAAGCTGTTGGTTCCCTTTTGTGCGATGGTGATGGCGTTTGCGTGCGTGGCGGCCGATCAGGCCCAGCCGGCGACGAAGCTCCCGGCGGCGCGTGCACGTGCGCGTGCGGCGCGTCCGACGATGCATGGCATCCGCAATGCGAATGTGCGTCCGTTCGGCAAGCTGGCGGACGGTACGGAAGTGAAGCTCTACCGCCTGCGCGGCATCGGTGGTCTGACCCTGGATATCACGGACTTCGGCGGGCGCCTCGTGCGCTGCTATGCGCCGGACAAGTATGGCAATCTCGCGGACGTCACGCTGGGCTGGAACACGCCGGCGGAGTATGAGAAGTGGGGCCACTCGATGGGTACGCTCATCGGCCGTTTCGGCAACCGCATCAAGGACGGCAAGTTCTCGATCGACGGCAAGGAATACCAGCTCGCGTGCAACGAAGACTGCAAGAAGCCGAACACGACGCGTCACTGCAACCTCCACAGCGGCCCGAAGGGCTGGGACTCGAAGGTGTGGAAGGTGCGTCCGTTCCGTCAGGGGTTTGTGCAGGGTCTTGAGCTTTCGATCGTTTCGCCGGATGGCGACATGGGCTTCCCGGGCACGGTGACGTGCAAGGTCACGTACAAGGTGCTGCCGAACAACACGTGGACGATCGACTACGAAGCCACGACCGACAAGCCCACGGTGCTCAACCTCACGCACCACACTTACTGGAACATGGCGGGCGAGTCGAGCGGCAACGTGCTCAACCAGGAGCTTCAGATCAACGCGGATGAATACACGCAGACCGACATCGGCCTCATCCCCACGAAGAATGCGCCGGTCAAGGGCACGGGCATGGACTTCACGACGCTGCGTCCGATCGGTGCGAAGATGGATCTCATGAAGGCCGAAAAGGCGTTCGCCCCGATGGACAACTGGTACGACCACAACTTCGTGCTGCGCGGCAAGAACGGCGAGCTCAAGCAGGCGTGCATCATGCGCGATCCGGCGTCGGGCCGCACGATGGAAATCTGGACGACCGAACCCTGCATGCAGATGTACGGTGCGCAGAACTTCGAGCCGACCGAACCGGCGAAGGCCGCGGGCAAGAACCTCTGCCCGTTCGCGGGTATGGCGCTTGAGACGCAGCACTATCCCGACTCGCCGAACCGTCCGGACTTCCCGTCCACGCTGCTGCGCCCGGGTGAGACGTACAAGAGCCACACCGAGTATCGTTTCAGCGCGAAGTAAGC
>JAKSOY010000434.1 GCA_024405255.1 Kiritimatiellia bacterium | reverse complement strand
CACGTGATCGTACCGCCCGACCGCGAGCATCACGTTCCGGTCCTTCATCTTCTCCACGGCGGACTTGAAGCGGAGTCGATCCGCCGCGGCCATTATCTCGCCATAGAGCGCCTCCGCGCCATCCGTCCTCAGGACCTCGAGCCCGTTGTCGGACAGGAACTTGAACGCCTCCGCCTTTGAAACGGAGCGCATGCAATATGCGATGTCGCACGGGGCCTGCAGAATCACGCCGCGGACCTTCGGCCGCAGAAGCGCGGCCTGGAGCGCCGTGTTCCCGCCCATTGAATAGCCGCAGAGGAACACCAGCTTCGGATCCGTCCCGTATTTCGCGCTGAATTCCTCCGACGAGACGTAATCCACGAGGTTGACCGCATCACCGATGATGTTGGCAACCGTGTACTTGCCCTCGCTCCCCCATGCGCCGCGGTGATGCGGCACAAGCGCGACGCATCCGGCGCGGCAAAGCGCCTGCGCGACGTCGTCCATCCGCGTGAATCCGGCGAACCCGTGGCAGAAGATGACGACCGGACGCCCCTTCCCGAACGCGGCGTTCGGCCGGAGAATCTGTCCGTAGATGCGGTCCCCTCCCGAACGGAACACAAGCGCCTCGCTCCGCGAAATCGCCGCCTCGCCCACCGCCGACCGATCCGCCGAAAGATAGGCCTTGTCGAGAACGACCGCATGCGGACCGATCCCGCCCCATGCCGCGCCCGTCGCCACCGCGACACCAACAACTAACAACCAACAACTAACAACGAACTTATTCATTTCCGTATTCTCTTTCGGTTCTGAAATCAATTAACGCGTATTATATCAAACCCCGTCAGCAAAATGGTCTTATGTCACGCAAAAACCACAACTTTTCTGTGATTTCGCAGGTGCGGATTTCACAGGGACCGCCAGCTTAGACCGTACCGTCGCGGCCTCCGCGACTGGCGTTGACAAGCAGAACGAAAAAGTGGCTCGGTCGACCTTAGCTGTTCCGCCTAAGGGGAATGCCGCGTCTAATGTTCCACGGGCACGATCTTCACGGACTTCCGCTTGAATGCAAGCAACGTGATGTCATCGGCCTGCTCGGCGCCACCGGCGAAACGACCGACCGAATCGACGATGCCGGACAGCATCACCTGCGCATCACGCACGCCGAGGAGCCCCGTCACGGTCTCCCGCAGCCGACTTTCTCCATAAAGCTCCAACGCCGGATTCACCGCCTCGGTGACGCCGTCCGTGTAGAGGACGAGCCCGTCATTCGGGCTGAGGCGCAGCATCCGCTTACGATAGGGAACGCCGCCCATCGCCGCAAGAGGCGGACCGCTTTTCTCGACAAGAAACTCGACTGAACCGTCCGCTCGCTTGACGAGCGGAGGATTGTGTCCGGCGTTGACATATTCCGTCTCGCCGGTTGCGATGTCGACGACGCCCACCCAAGCCGTCACGAACATGTTCGCATCATTGTTCTCCGAAAGACGGTCGTTCGCCGAGGCGACGGCTTCAGCAAGCCCACACCCGCCCTTGAGATAGCCCTGCAGCGTCGCCTTCGCCCGCATCATGAAGAGGGCTGCAGGAACGCCCTTTCCGGAGACATCGGCGATCACAAGCGCCAGCCGGCTCGGCCCGACGAAATAGAAGTCGTAGAAGTCGCCTCCGACCTCCTTCGCCGTGATCATCCGCGCGAAGATGTCGATCTTGTCCACGAGGGCCGGATAGGGCGGGAAGTGCGACGGCAGCACGTTCGCCTGGATCGCCTTCGCCATCGCCATGTCCGCCTGAATGCGCTTCTCGACCTGCTCCTTGACGAACCGCGAGATCGCGATGCCGACGAGAATCGCGACGAAGACGAGCGCCAGGATCGTCATGACGGCCGACGAGCCGACGAGCGTGTTGCGCTCGATCGCCGCGGTCGTCTTCGGCAGGATCGCATAGACGTCGAAGCCCTCGATGACGCGCTTGACCG
>JAKSOY010000433.1 GCA_024405255.1 Kiritimatiellia bacterium | reverse complement strand
GCGCCGTCTGGAAGGCGATTCGGCGGGAGTCCTCGCCAAAGGCGGAGAACGCGGCTATTGCGGCAATCAGAACAAGTATGTTTTTCATATAGAAGACATTATATCAAAAATACGGCACTCATCCTACCAGCTCGACGTCGGATTCGTAGCCGGCGGTCTCTGGCCTCCGTTATTAAAAAAACACAGTCCGACAGTGCTAACAACAATTGAAAGCGGGCCAAGCACTGCTTAAAAGTCGCGAAGCAAATCTCCCAGCACACTCCCAGCCCCCGCCGAAGGCGGCTCTGTGTTCTTCAACGATGGTCAGTAACCGGCTACGAAGTCGCCCTATTGTTTCCGTATCCGTCGCTCGCCGCGTTCCAGATGGAGACGAAGAGCACCAGCCCGAGCAGCGCCGCGCCCGCGAGCAGGTAAAGGACGTGCTGCCAGCCCCAGTGGGTCGCCACCCAGCCGACGCCGATGCCGGAGACAAGCGTCGAGAGATAGCCGAAGATCGCCGTGAAGCCGGTCGCCGTGCCGGCCGCCTCCTTGGTGGCGATGTTCGCCGAGGCGACGCCGATGAGCGCCTGCGGACCGTAGGTGAAGAAGCCGGCCCCGCCGAGGACGAGCGCCGCCGCGTACCACGGCGTCGACGTCGGCGACAGCATGCTGAAGAGGAGGACGAAGCCCGCCGCCGCGGCCATGCAGATCGCGCACGTGCGCGGACAGCGGCTGCCGAAGAAGCGGTCCGTCGCCCAGCCGCTCGCCATCATCCCGAAGATGCCGGCGAACTCGAACCCGCCGAGCACCACCGAGGCCATGAACGGCGAGATGCCCGGATACTGCTCGCGCAGCATCGAAAAGCCCCAGTCGAGGATGCCGAAGCGGACCACGTACACGAAGAAGTTCGCCAGCGCCAGCACCCAGATGACGCGGTTGCGGAAGACGTAATGCATCAGGATCTCCGCAAACGGCGCCTTCGCCGCCTGCGCCGGCTTCGCGTCCGCCGCCTCGCCCAGCTCGGGCAGCCCGACGCTTTTGGGCGTGTCGCGGATGCCCCACCAGAGGAACGCCGTCCCGAGCGCGCAGAACGCCGCCGGCAGGAAGAAGCAGTACCGCCAGCCGAGGCCGGCGGAGACGATCCAGCCGCAGGCGACGACGGCCGCGAAGGCGCCGATCGAGTGCGAGGCGTTCCAGACCGTCATCAGCGACGCCAGTTTCTTCGGGGGAATCCAGTGCGTCATCAGCCGCGCGCACGGCGGCGCGCCCATGCCCTGCACCCAGCCGTTCACCACCCACGCGAGCCCCAGCGTGAACGCGAGCGACGAGCAGCCGAACCACACGTTCATGAGCACCGAGAGCAAAAGCCCGAGGCACATGAAGACCCGCGCGTTCGTCCGGTCGGCGATCATGCCGTTCACCAGCCGCGACACGCCGTAGAGGAGCCCGTGCAGCGTCAGGAACACGCCGAGCTGCACCTTGCCGATGCCGAGGTCGGCCTCAATCGACGGCAAGGCGACGGACAGGTTCTTGCGGATGAAGTAGAAAAAGGCATACCCGAGCATCGTGCAGAGAATCGTCCGCACCTGCCAGTACCGAAAACTCCGGCCGTCTGTGTTTCCGTTCTTTTCCAAAATCAGCAACCGATTACAACCGCTTGTGGACGGCATCCGTAAGTGTAGCCAGAATCCTCCAACGAGATCCGCATGACCTCCGGCAATGCGTCCTTGAAAACGGCGTATGTCGCCGCCGCACAGCTCCCGAAGTCGAGGTGGATGACTGGATGGACCTTCCAGTCGTAGTCCGTCTTGTCGATGTAATGCAGTTTCCCCCGTCCGCCGTCCTCAGGTCGACGAAGTCATTCGCGTTCTCGGCAATCGCCTTCATGCTGGGCATTATACCACATTTCACCGGCCGAGGGTCACTTCACCATCAGCAGGAGGCCGTAGGGCGAGCGCCGCGCCTCGGGCGTGTTGCCGTAC
>JAKSOY010000432.1 GCA_024405255.1 Kiritimatiellia bacterium | reverse complement strand
TGAGTCCGATCTTGTCCTGGTTGCGAATCGCGGTGAGCGCCAGAAGCGCCGTCACCTCGGCGGCGAGTTCGGCCTTCGAGCGCCGAACCGATCCGTAGCTCTGCGACCCGGAAACGTCGACCATGAAAAGAATCGTGAGCTCGCGTTCCTCGCTGAAACGCTTGATGTAAGGCACGCCCGTGCGGGCCGTCACGTTCCAGTCGATCGAGCGGACGTCATCGCCCGCAATGTACGGCCGCACCTCGTCGAACTCGACGCCCTGACCCTTGAAGGTCGAGTGGTAGTCGCCCGAGAGCTGGTCGTCGATCAGCTTGTTGGTGAGGATTCGTATCTTCCCCACCTTCGCCATCAGTTCCTTGACATCTGTCGCCATTACTTCAAGACCTCCCACGAACCCTTCTTACGCGAACCCACGCGACGAACCTCTCCAATCTCCTGCAGTTCCTTCAACTTCCGATCAATCGAACTCATTGAAACCTGAAGAATCTCTTTCAGCTCCTCACGAGTGATAAATGGATCAGCCTCCAGGTTTTGCTTGATCTGCAAACCGAGCGATTCAGCCGTTATCCTGTCTTTCAAACCGCCACTTGGCACTTTGAAAGTAGAATTTATACTGTCAGAATTTACCGCTATCTCTAACAAACCATCAGCCTTATCGCCATATTCAAGCACATTTAAAATCCGCCGCTGTAGAAAATCCTCAACCTTTTCATAACGATCGTCGGGCAGATTGTAATAGTGATGGCGCTTAAAGCGAAAACCACGAAGTCCTTCCAGGCGTTCCTTCATCAAAGGCGTTAACCCGCCAGGAAAACCCAACCACGTCGAATAGAGCGCGGGTGAGACTCGCTTGAGGAATTTGCGAAGATCGTCAAACTCATGCTGATCAGGCCTGTCAGGACAATCAACCGCCAAGGAGAACAGCCCGTAGCCGTTGTCGAAGATCGGTGCCGCTCCCGCGATCTCATTCGTGTCGTTGTCAATGAGAAAGCCGAAATTTCCAAGGTGCCGATCCGTATTGAAGATAAGCGCATCAAAGAAGAAGATGTCGGCAAACCTCGGATCATTCAACGCCGCCGCACCATCCATCAGTCGTCCAGCTGGGACGTAACGATACTTGTCGCTGGTGAAAAGCGGACAGGTCGAACAGAGAATCTTCTTGTACTTCGAAAGCCCGTAATCGACATGCGGCAGACCCAACGCCTCGGCAACCTGGGCGGCATAAAATTCGGAATAGGGTTCGAACCCCGTGTTAACGGCACCTTCCGTTCCGCCTTTGAAAAGCTCAACCCGCCCGTTCACACGACGCCAGCATTTGCGGAGCATGCCGTTTGTCGAAAACTCCGGCGTCGACGCATGCTTCGTGACCGGCGGATAACCAAGCCCGGTCAAGGCAAGGAATGCAATGTCCTCCGAAAACTCGTTGTCATAGAGATTGTAGTCCTTCCATGACCCGTCAAACCCGTCTTCGACGACCCAATAGACGTCGTTGAGCGAAAGGCCGCGGCTGAATTCGATCGTCCGAGGAATGTTACGCGGATTGAGCCCCATCATCAGCAGGGCGCGGTGTATGTAGTTACGCCCCCTTGGAACGGTTCGAGCCGCGAGCCATCCCCAGAGAAATTCATCCTTCAGGACATCGCGAATCTCAAGAGGCAGGAACTGCCGCTCGGCGTCGTTCACCGAAACGATGCGAACGCCTTCGAGTCCGGTCCACTCGAAGCGCAGGAGTTCGCGGTCGCGGTGACGGAGAATCATTACGGAACCGGCACGACGGCGAGGATCTTGTCGATGACGTCGTCGGAGGTGATGTTCTCGGCCTCGGCCTCGTAGGTGAGGAGGATGCGGTGGCGGAGGACGTCGTGCACGACTTCCTTCACGTCCTGCGGCGTCGCGTAGGCGCGGCCGTGCAGGAGCGCGTTGCCGCGCGCGGCGAGATTGAGGGCGAGCGTCGCGCGGGGCGAGGCGCCGTTCTGGATGTGGTCGTTCTTCTCGCGCGTCTTGAAGACGATCT
>JAKSOY010000431.1 GCA_024405255.1 Kiritimatiellia bacterium | reverse complement strand
GCGCAATCGCGGCCTTCTGCGCCTCGACGTCCGCCTTGGCCGCCTCGAGGCTGCTTCTCGCCGCCTCGACCTCGGCCTCCGCGCGCTTCGCCGACGCCTCGGCGGACGCGAGCTGCGCCTTGTGCGTCAGGATGGACGTCTCGATGTCCTCGATCTCGGTGACCGGCACGGCACCCGCCGTCGCGGACTTGAAGCGGCGCTCCTTGTTCTCGATGCCCTTCAGCTGGCTTCTCTTCTCGGCGATCGACTCACGGGCCGTGAGCACCTCCGCCTCCTTCACGGCAATCGTGCTTTCGGCCTTCTTCACGGCGGCAACCGCCTGCGCCAGCGCCGCCTTCGCCTTCAGGAGGTCCGCCCGCAGCTCGTCGGTCTGCATTTCGACCAGCTTCTGCCCGTTGGTGACAAGCTGCCCTTCCTCAATGTAGATCTTCTCAATGCGCCCCGGAAGCTTCGCGGAAATCGTGACCTCGGTGGCCTCAATGCGTCCGTTGCCCATCACGAACTTCTCGGGATCGTAGGGCTTGCGATTGGCAAGGGCATTGTAAAGCGCAAACGCTCCGCAGACGGCCGCGACCAGCACGACCCAGAACAGAATCTTCTTCATTGCCTTCTCCTCAAGTCACGGCAACGCCGCACCGACGAGGCGGGAGACGAGCTTGCCGTCGGCCTGGCCCTTCGCACGCGCCATAACCTCTTTCATCACCTTGCCCATGTCCTTCTTGGACGTCGCGCCGACGGCAGCGATCACTTCCTTGACGATTGCGGCGACAGCCTCTTCCGAGAGCTGCTCGGGAAGGTACTTCTTCAGTAGCGCCATCTCCTTCTTCTCGCCCTCGGCGAGTTCGGCACGTCCGGCGGATTCAAACTGCGCAATCGACTCCTCGCGCTGCTTGACACCCTTGGCGATCACCTGCAGGATGGCGTCGTCCGTCATTTCCTTGCCGGCGTTGACCGTCAGGTCCTTCGCCTTCGCGAGAACCCCGCGCAGCGCGTTCACCGCACTCATGTCGTGGGCCTTCATCGCACCCTTGATGTCATCCATCAGTTTGTCATACATTGCAGCTCCCATACTTCCTCCTTTTAGCGCATATTATAGCACATTTTCGCCACTTCCTTACCGATTAGATCGGCATGTTCACAAAAACCACTTTTTGGGTAGAAGAAGATAATAAAAAAGCTAAAATACCAAGTGTTTTTGCATTTCCTCTCGAGTCAACAACATGTTGATAATCCTGTAGACAAAACAAATAGAATGGCGTCTTCACTCCAGAGCATTTCACTCATTCAAATGCTTGCACCTGCGGCAGAACGCGTTCGGCGGTTGCTCGTCCGATGTCGTAGACCTTCTGCATCGTCTCCGGATCGTGACAGACACGCGAGATCGGGAGCGCGGATTCGGGACAAATCAGCAAGGCGCGTCCCGCGGCGACCTGCTCGTCAATATGGCGAAGTGCCGCATTGTACCACTCGTGACGCGTCGTCAGCGCACGATAGACCGCCGGGAAACGCCTGAAGAACGGCTTCAGGAGCGCGAACTTCCACGAGGGGAATTTGCGATAGCCGTGTGGACGCGTCGTGATGACGACATTGCGCTCGTAGCCGAGCGACTCGAAGTAGGCGAGCGGAATGCCGTCGGAGAGTCCGCCGTCGAGATAGAAGCGCCCGTCGATTTCAACCGGACGCGAAACCAGCGGCATCGAAGCGGACGCGCGCATCCAGCGAAACGCCGTTTCGTCCGCGCGGTCGAGACGCTTGTAGACGGGCTTTCCCGTTTCGCAGTCCGTGACCGAAAGATGAAATTCCATCGGATTCGCATCGTAGGCCGCGCAGTCGAACGGATCAAGTTCGAGCGGCAACTCGCGATAGCAGAAGTCGGCTCCGAAGAGATCTCCCGTCTTCACGAGGGACGCCCAGCTGCAATAGCGCGGATCGCGTGCGAAGCGGCGGTTGTAACGGATGACGCGTCCCGGCTGGCGGCTCTTGTAATTGCATCCGAAACACGCGCCCGCCGAAACGCCAACCGCACCGTCGAAGACAAGCCCCGCCTCCATGA
>JAKSOY010000430.1 GCA_024405255.1 Kiritimatiellia bacterium | reverse complement strand
AAACCGCAAGTGGGCCAAGAATCACATGGGCCTCGCCGGCGTAAACCCTCGTGCCGCCGACATCCAGCGATCCGTCCGGCATTATACCATTTGAAACACCGCTCACGGGAACCGAATCGTCATCGGTCTGTCGAACCGCGATTTCACGTCCCTTCAGGTAATCGATCGCGGCGATTGAAGGATAGACGGCGGCAAAGCCCTTCTCGTGCCAGTCCCGATACCAGTCCGACAATCGCTGCAGAACGTGCGTACGCACCTCGCTGACCTTGCCGCCAACGGATCGGTACTTCGTCTGACCGACATTGACGCCGATGCCGACGATGACGCGATCATCGTTCCGCTCGCAAAGAATGCCCGCGACCTTCTGCCCGTCAACGAAAACATCATTCGGCCACTTGATCCGTCCGCCAACCGCCTTCGCAACCGCCAGCCCCGCCACAAGCGGCAGCGTCGCGACCTCCGCCGGCGATCGGTCCGCCACGTCAAGGACAACGCTCATCAGAAGGTCCTGCCCCCGCGGTGATTCCCAAACGTGGTCAAGCCGTCCGCGTCCCGCCGTCTGGTAGTCGGCTGTGAAGACATCGCCGTGCGATCCCGCGCGGGCATCAAGGTTGGTGGAGACGGTCTCCGCCTTGTGATGGATCCGCCAGTTCATGCCAGATGTTGCCCCGCATCAACGGGGATGACCGCACCCGTCACCGACTCGGCGGAGAGGAGATAGGAAACCGCCGCGGCGACATCATCTGCCGTCGGACGACGATCAAGCAGCATCTCACCCGCCTTCACATGAACGTCCGTCGGCGCCATTACCGGACCCGGCGCGACGCCATTCACGCGCAGCGTCGCGGCAAAGGTCGCGGCCGCGGATCGGGTGAAGGCGGCAAGCTCGCGCTTGGAGGCGAAATAGGGTCGCTTAGGGTCGCTTAGGGTCGCTTTTGACCCTCCAGACCCTAGCGACCATGCGGACTCCATGAACCCTAATACGACACTATCCAGGATATTGACAACCGCGCCAACGCCGGCTTCGCGCCCGGCCATCAGCGTCGTGAGCTTCTTCGGCGCCTCGAGATTGATCGCCGTGATCGCCGCGGCATCACCCGTGAAAAGCGCCGCGTTGTTGACGAGCGCATCCGGCGGATTGCCATTGAGCAACTTGAGCGTCGCCGCATAAAGCTTTGCCGCGCCCATCGGTTCCGCGAGATCTGCGACGATGTCGGCGCCCGCGTCCGCGCGATGCGAGCTCGTCAGAACGCGCCAGCCCTCGGTGCGAAGCCGCTCGGCAATCGCGATCCCAAGTCGCACGGTTCCACCTGTTATAAGCACTGATTTCATGATTTTGAGAATTCGCAGCCGCAGTAGGACTGGCGATACAGTCCGAGTTCCTCGGCACGCTTCACGGAGAGCTTGAAGCCCTCGCGTTTCTTGAAGTCAATTTCAAGAAACGAGGGATGAGGGATGGACTTGGCAACATCAAAAATCGTTTTACTCACCTTGTGGGGGGAGACGGTGAGGGAGGTCGTGAAGGACTCGATGCCGTTCGCGACGGCGTAGGCGGCCGTCTTCGCAAGATTGTAACGGAAGCAACGTTCGCACCGCTTGCCCTTCTCCGGTTCATTTTCATATCCCACGGCGACCTCGCGAAGCCACTCGGCGTGATCGTAGGGAAGCGACTCGAAACGGACCCCGTCGTGCCGCGCCAGCTTCTCCGCCTCGGCCCTGCGCTTCTCGAATTCCTCGCGCGTGTCGATGTTCGAGTTGGCGAAGAGCATCGTCACCTCGCGGCCCGTCTCCCTGAGACGCGGTACGCAGGCGCTCGCGCACGGTCCGCAGCAAACGTGCAGCAGGATGCGTTCCGCGCCCGTCCCCGCGTCTTCCGTCTCGTGTCTCAAGTCCTTCATCGGCGTCAATTCTACCCAAGGGCGGTCCTGCCGTTTCACCTGTCGACGGAGGGCGCCGCTAAGCGGAAGAAGTCGACAATGGGCCACGTCGCGTTGGGGTCGAGTCCGTGGGGATGGTGCCCGAACATCCCGCGCGGGATTTCCTTCAGCACGCCGCCCG
>JAKSOY010000043.1 GCA_024405255.1 Kiritimatiellia bacterium | reverse complement strand
CGACGACGAAAAGCGTCCGTTCGGTCTGAATCAGGAGATCAATCTGACATCCCTTACCCCTTCTTCGTCAACTGCAATATATCGACTAAATGCAATTTTATCATTTAGCCGACACATCTTTTAGCTAATCAGCCAGAAAGAATAACGCCTAAATGACATTTTATGATTTAGACGATATACTGTCAAGGTCGTGCGAAAACCACGTAGAACGCCACCGAGTTCCTGTCCTTGCGCGGCAGCGTGAGCGTGCCGTTCCGCCAGGTCACTTCGACGGGTTCGTTGTTGCGCGTGTGGTCGAGGACGATCGCCTTTTCGACCCGCGCGTTGTCGAGGCCCTTGATGTGCGCGACGAGCGGGAAGCGTCCCCGATAGTCCGCCTCCAAGACGAACGCCTTCTTGCCGTCCGCACTCAAGCCCGCAAACGCCGAGACGGTCGTTTCCGAACCAGCCGTGGCCGCCACCTTCTGGGTGAAGTCCGTCACGATGTCGCCGAAGATCTTGAGCGAATAATAGCTCTTATTGTATTCGCCGTAGCCGTTCTTCCAGCCCCAGCTGCCCTTCGCACCCGAGCCGTAGAAGTAGGACTGTGCGCGGGGCTTTCTGCCGCCACGCGTTTCACCTCGTAGCGATGGGCCTTGGGCGTGCGCAGGGCGAGGAGTTCCGCCCATCGCGTATCCTGGTCGCGCTCGATCGCTTCGCGCTTCGCGTAGTCGCGCAGGTAGGCGGGCAGCTTGCACTCAAAATAGCCATTCTTGTATTTGAGCCCGTCATAATGCGCCTTCACCGCCGCGAAATCATCTGGATTCACCTTTCGCAGACGCAGGTACCACCGCGAAGCGGCAAACATCCGCAGCTGATCGCATTCAATCGCGCAACGCGCGGCATTCTTCCGCTCGACCTCCGCCGCCTGACGAGCCTGCGGTGTCTTCGCGTTGTTCGCGAGGTTGACCCCGAGGGCGAGTTCGTCGGCGGTCCAGGTGCCGACGTCCGTATCGTCGATGAAGAGCGTGTAACGCGCCCCCGGAACAAGATCCTTCACGGCGACCACCTCACGGTTCAAATCCTCGAGGATCGGTGCGAGGGCTAGTGCAGGTTTGGCGGCGGACTCGATCGGCCACGGGAGCGCCCGTTCGAGCAGCGTGAACGCGCAACCATCCGCCGTCTTCGTAAAGTCGCTCACCGTCGCGTTGTCGCTCTTCTGCACAGTCCCGCTCTTCGCGGAGAGCGCCACGTCGGAGACGATCCCCGAAACACCCTGCGTCTTCAAGAAGACGTAGGTCATGAAGAGGTGTCCCGGCGCAGCGGGATGCACGCGATCGGGTCGTACGAAAGAGAACGCAGGATTCTTGCGTTGCTCCCGCACGACGAGGTCCTGATAAGCCGTATTCCAATCAACGACTTCGCCACCGGTCTCCGCCGCAAGTTTCTTCCCGCAATCCGCATAGCGCTTCAGCGTCGCCACGGTCCCCTTGAGGGCGGGCGCCAGATGCACGTCCTTCTGCACGGCCGTTTCGTCATAAGGCGTGGGCGTGAGGAACATGCGCCGCGCTTTCGGCAAGTCGGCACGCAGACGCGCAACGAGCTTCGCCATGTTGGCGGAGTATGTCTCATAGCATTTCTTCTCCCGCGCCGGGATACCCGCCCGATAGGACGGATTCGCCATCCATCGAGGATCGTACATGGTACGCCCGGAATCGTTCATGCCGAACATGAGCGTGACAACCGTCGGGTTCCACCGCTTGACGTCCTCCTCGAAGCGGCTCATCGCGGCACCCGCATTGTCGCCGGCGACGCCCGCATTGTAGAAGCGCACCGTACGATCAGGATAACGCGTGAGATAGAAATCCGCGAGCATCTTCGGATAGAGCCCGGCATGCGTGATCGAGTCGCCCCACAACGCGACCCGATCACCATCCACGAAAGGCGCCGCGCCGGCGATGCCGACCACAACCGCGCCCATGAAAACCAACAAAGAAAGTTTTTTCTTCATACTGAAAGACATTTGCGTTGTTGCATCAACGGAGGAAAAGCGTCAGTCCGCGACGAAGGTAGATGCCGTCATCGCACACCTCGATTCGGCCCTTCGTGTTCTTCGACGGGTTGAAGGTGACGGTGTCGATATCCGCAGGCTTTTCAGTCCATGCGACGATCTTCCCCTTGTCGCCCGCATCCGCACGGCTGCCGAGATCGATGGTAATGACCGCATCCTTCGCGAACGTCACCGTCTTCGTCGGGCACGTGCCCGTGCTGGTCGTGCTCCACGCACCGGTCTGCGCCGAAAGGTCGAGCGTTGCGCCGTCCTGAAGCGTGCAACCGTAGAAGAAGGCGTTAAAGGTCTTGAAGGTGCCGTACACATTCAACGCCCCCTTGCCCGTATTATCCGCCGTGCCCGTGCCGAGCGGCGCGCGCGCGATGTAGTCTTTCACACTCAGACTCTTCGCCAGATTGAACTCCGCCTGGGCCATGTCGAAGTTCACGGTGCGCATATCGAGATCGGCCGCGTCAACATAGATTTGACCGAACTGGCTGGGAGATCCGCCCTTCACGCAAATCGTTCCGTTCACACACGTCTGACCACCGCGCAGGAAAACATATTTGTTGCCGTAGCCGGAGAAGTCAATCGTCAACGTGTTGCCGCCGAGGTCGAGCCGCCCATTTTCGAAGACGAACTGCCGAAGTGCAAGAAGCGTCGAATCGGCCGCGAGCGTAACGACGCCAAATCCGGGATTGGGGCTCGACGACGAGTTGTCAATGAGCAGCGCCTGCCCGTCGAGGCTGTCGTTCTCGAGCGTGCCGCCGTTCAACGCAAAGTTGTAGAACCTGAGCCCGAACGTGCCGGCGACATTCACCTTGGCGCCCTCGTCGATCGTAAGCGTCGAGCCGCCCGCACCGAGAAGCTGCCGGTCGGCCGTGTAGGTGCCGTAGCTGCCAGAGGCCGACTTCACGTTGTCGAACTCGAGAAGGCCGCCCTTCACCTCGGTACCACCGAAGTAGGTCTGTCCCTGCTTCCGCGCTCTGAACGTCCCCTCGCCTTCCTTGACGAACTTGAGCGAACCCGTGAACGCGACATCGGCATTGACAATCGAACCCGCGGGGACGTCGAGGTGAAGCTCGCCGCGTTCCGCGCCGGTATAGAGGTAATTTGTCACCGAGCCGATCGTGAACTCGCCGCCATTGGCATCAGGATAGAACTCGGGATCGCTTGCCGTGGCCTTGCCGAAATGCGCCAAGTCGAGAAGACCGGTCTTGCCATCCGAGATCCGCTGCGCCGGCACGTAGTCGCGCCGGATTGTCGCGCCCTCACCGAGTTTCAGACTGTAGAGACGCATTTTCGCGTATTGGGCGCTGCCGGTGTTCGCCTTGAAAACCCACAGTTCCATGGATCTCGCGGGCGTACGTCCGCTCGTGCCCGTGGCGACGCTCGCACCGTTTTTATAGAACGTGTAGACATCGCCCTCGCCCCAGGTCAGGCGATAGGTGTCCGAGCCACCCAGCGGCTGACCCGAGATTCGGATCGTCGACTGCCCCCAGATCTTCAATTCACTGCCCTGGAGCATGAACATATAGGCCGAGGGCCCCCAGTCGCCGTTGCCGAACATCACCGAGTTGCCGACGTTCTGGAGATGGCTGAGCGTAATGTCGCTCGTCGTGTTCCCGCTGGGTTTCAATCCGGTCTTGATGACCTGCGAGCCGGTGGACTGGATGTAATCCAGCAACCGGTAACCCGCGCCCACCGTGTCGGTAACCGCCTCCATTCCTTCAAGACTGGAAACATAGAGTTTGTGTCCGCAGAGGTTGATCGGACCGGTGCAGGAGACCACGTCCGCCTGAAGTCCGCGCCAGTCGCAGTCCGCGCCCAGCGACGGCGGCAGCACGACGGCCGCGCACGCGAGCGGATTCTCGGCAGGGCAACTGAATGTACAACCCGCCGTGAGGACAATGGTCGAATAATTCGCCGGCAGGCCATTCGCCACCGCTTGGCCGGCGAAGCTCGTGCAACGCCAGTTGCGAGGATCCTGCAGATCGTCGGCCGTACCCAGGCCCGTCCACTCCGCGAACTCGACGGCCGCCGCCGAGATGACGTAGAGACCGTCCTCCCGCGCCTCCAGGCCGCCGACGAGACCGTCCTTCAACTTGAACAGGACGCCCGCAGGCTTAGCCGCCCACGCGACCAACTTCTCCTCGTCCGAGAACGTGCGCGTGCCGAAATCCACGATGATCGTCGAATTGTCCGTGAACGCGATATCCTTCCCCGTGACGTCGAAGGTCGAATCTTTCGCGGAAAGATCAAGGGTTGCGCCGTTCGCCAGCACATAGTGCGAAATGGCGTCGCCAACGGGACGATACGTGCCGCGAATGGTGATCACGCCGTTGCCCGAAACGGCCGTCGCCGCGCCCACGGTCCAGTTGTGGACCTCGCCGTTGACCGCCACCGTGACGGCACCGCAGCCGAGATCGAAGTCAGTCGCCGCCGCACGCAGGCCCGTCTTGTCGATCTCGCATGTACCCGCGCCTGTCAGCGCAAGCGTACCCGCCGTCACATCGGCATTGTACAGCCAGAAGCTCTTGCCCGCAGCGACGTCCACGGCGAGCGTGCGCCCGGCAAGGTCGAGCGTCGTCGCCGCATATCCGCTTCCAATGAAACCGGCGGACTTGGCGAGGGGCATCGCCGTATCGGCCGCGAGGAAGATGCGCGTCAACTGTGCCTTGTTGTTGCCGATGTCGGCAACCGTGTTCTGGAGCGTACCGCCCGCGAAGACGAACGCGTAGTCCGCGATGTCAAAAACGCCCGCCATCTCAAGGGTCGCCTCCGCATCGACCACGACCTCCGTTTTCGCCGGACCGAAGCACGTGCCCGATCCCAGGCGGACCGTACCGGCATTGACCACCGTACCCGCCTCGTAGGTCTGGTTCGCCTTGGTCGCCACGAACGTGCCCGCTCCGCCCTTCACAAGTCGTACAGCCTTGTCCAACACGACCGACGTGTTCTCCGCCGTCTTGTCGGCGGCCACATTGACGTGCAGCTCGCCGCAATGAAGCACGTTCGTCACCGCACCGGCCACGAAGTTACCGCCATTGGCGTCGACATAGAATTCGGGAACACCTGCCGTGGCGTTCTCACCGAAATGCGCCCTGTCGAGAAGTCCGATCTTGCCGTCCGAAAGGCGCTTCGCCGGCACGAAGTCGCGTACGATCGCCCCGTTCGCCGAGGCCTGAAGCGTCATGCTGTAGAGGGCGTACTTGGAACGATGGTCGGTTTGACCGCAGCCGAAGATCCAGAGATTGCCGTTGGCCGAGTGATTCAGCGCCGCCGTCTTCCGCTCCCCATCCGCCGTCGTGATGATGGCGCCCATCTCGTTGATCTGAACCCGGAAATCGCAGTCGATGAACGAGGGATACGCCTGCATGCCGTTGCCCCAGAACTGGACAATGCCGCCCTGCACGGCAATCAGATAGGCATTGCCTCCCCACCCGGTGCCAAAGAGCGCCACGGGCTGGTCGTGCGTGACTTGTCCGCAGAACACGTCGGCAACAAGGCTGCTCGTCGCGGTGATGCCCGTGTTGATCGTCTGAGTACCGGTGGACTTGATGTAATCCAGCAGCAGGTAACCGGTCGCATCCGTCACCAGGCCCTCTCCGTTGAGGCTGGCCACCGTGAGGTTGTGGCCGGCAAGGTTAATTGTATTACCGGCGAAGTCGAAGTCAAAGCCCGACCAGTCGACATCCTCTGAAAGCGTGATGTTGCGTTCGAGGATGACGCCTGCGGCCTGTGCCACCCGTTCGGGTACGGCGACGAGCGCCTGGAACTCGGCGTCGTTCGCGAACGCGAGGGGCAGCCCCGTGATGCCGGTCGTGGGCGCGCCCACGCGTTCATGCTCCGCCCCGTAGTAGGCGTAGCCGTCGCCATCGAGTTTCGCATAGACCGCAACATCCGACCCCGCGAAGATGCCCGTACCGTCGTTGGTCTTGAACTCCTGTGCCACGAGATCGTAGAGCCCGCGCAAACCGTCGGAATTACGGCGGCAGGGCACATAGTCGTGTACCACCGTTCCGTTCTCGGAAATCGTCAACGAGAAAAGGCGCATCGCCTGCTGACGACGGATTTGGGATCCGTTACGTTCGCCGAAGAGGATCAGCGATCCCTGGTACGGCTCGGCCGTCGTGGAGATCCCGCTGCGGACTCCGTCGATGATCATCACGCCCCGGCGAAGTGCCGCCGCGACAAAGGCCTCCTCATAGGTTCCACTCGTCGTCGCCTCGCCGTATGCCGCATTGCAGAACATGCCGTTGATCGTGCAGGTGTTGTTGTAATACCGAAGCGAGACGGCATTCTGGGACGAGTCGTTATTGAGGGAACTGAAGAACGCCGCCCAGTTCTCGTTCCGCGCAAGCGGCTTGAAGAACGCCGTGACCTGCGTCGCCGCCTGCGGCACATACTGCGTATCAATGTACTGCGTGCCCGAGCTCCCGATCCAGTTGAGCTTCGTGTAACCCTCGGGCAGCGTCACCTCACGCGGCAGAATGCCCGCCGGCGTCGTGAACGCACCCGGACCGCAGTTGCCGTAGAACTTGCCTTCCACCTTGTCCCAGAGGCCCGCCTCGCCGTTCAGGTTGCGGCACGGCACGAAATCGCGTACGGGCACACCGTTTTCGGACATCTTGAACGAGTAGAGCCGCATCGTCTGATGACGCCATGCTGTACCGACGTTGTTGCCGCAGAAGAGGTAGATGTTCCCCGCATAGGGCGAGGCGGAGGTGGTGATCGTCCCTTCCGTTCCGTTCACCGTCATCTTGTTCTTCTCAAGCACCACTTGCACGTCCGTATTCGCGGAAACGCCGATCTGCGCTTCGTCGTAGATGGCATTGCAGAAGAAGCCGTTCAGATTCAGGGTGTTGTTGTAGTAGCGCAACAGCACGCCGTCGCTTGAACGATCGCCGCCCGCCGTACCGAAGAACACGCCCCACGCCTGAGACAGGGTGCAGGTGTTGAACGAAGCCTCGATACGCGTGTTCTGCGTCGCATTCGTGCCCGCATCGATCCAGGCATTGCCGGTCGACTCGATGTATTCAACCGGCACATAGCCGGACGGCAGACGGCTGTCCCCGTAGGGCCCGATGAACTTGTCGCCGGTCGCGCTGCCGTAGAACTTGCCGTGCACCCGATCGAAAAGGCCGGCCTCGTTCACCTTGTTGCGGCACGGTACGAAGTCGCGTTCCAACGCTCCGCCGGCCGACGTCCAGAGTTTCATGCCGTAGAGGGCGTACTTGGAGCGGTGGTCGGTTTGTCCGCAACCGAAGAGCCAGAGATTGGCATTGGCCGAATGGGTCAACGTTGTCTTCTGCGGCTCGCCTCCCGCAAGCGTCACGGTCACGCCGTCGCTCGCGATCTGAATGCGAAAATCCCGGTCGGGAACTGGGATGTCCGCGACCTTCGTCGAGGTTCCCCAAAACTGGACGACATCGCTCTGCAGGGCAATCAGATAGGCGCTCCCGCCCCATCCGGTGCCAAACAACGCCACGGGCTGTTCGCGCGTGAGCTGTCCGCAGGAGACGTCGGCAACCGTGTTGCCCGTCACGGTGAATCCCGTGTTGATGGTCTGCGTGCCCGTGGACTTGATGTACGCGATCGGCGTGTAGCCGCCCGGCAGGGTGCCATCGGTCTTCGGCCACGGCGCACGGAAAGGCGTACTCGTTGCGCTCGCATAGAACTTGCCTCCCACCTTGTCCCACAATCCAGGCACACCTTCCGGGCTCCAACACGGCACATAGTCCCTGAGAAGCGTATTGCCCTCGCCGATCTTCAAGGCGTAGAGCCGCATCTTCGCATACTGGGCCGAACCGGTGTTCCCCTTGAAGAACCACAAGGAGTTATTGCCGTTCTCACCCGTACGGGCCGTAGACCCCGACTTCACCACCGTGCCATCTTTGTAGAACGTGTAGTCGTTGTTCGCCGCCCAGTTCAGACGATAGGTCTCCGTACCTCCCAGCGGCTCGGAAATCACGATATTCGTATTCCCGTAAATGCGCATCACGTTGTTCTGGACGATGAAGAGGTAGACATTGCCGCCCCAAATGGTGGTACCGAAAATCGTACTGTTGTTGACATTCTGGATGTTGCCGAATGTAATATCGACCGAGGTGTTGGTTTTGGCCTTCACGCCCGGATCAAGATACTGCGACCCATCGGCCTCGATGTAGTCAACCGGCAGGTAGGTACTCGGCAGCGGCACCTCGGCCCGCAACACCAACCCCAACATGCCCGCGACACATGCCGCCAGCGTCTTAACAACTTTCAGTTTCAACCGGTCTGCATTCATTGCGTTCCATCCTGTTCCTTGTAAGTGACTTTGGCATTGAACATTCCGTCTTGTCCGAAAACACCTTCATTACCGCAGGTGAATGACAAAACCGTTGTAGAAATAGAGGCCGTCCTCACGCGCGACTAGCTGACCACCGCGCCCTGCGCTACTACCGCCGAAGCCAAACTTAAGCGTCTCGAGGTTTTCCGGCGGACAAGTCGACCAATCGACGATCTTCGTTGCGGCACCGAATCCGCGCCGCGGACCAAGATCAACCTTGATCTTCGCACCGTCTTCGAAGGTAATCGTACGCATTTCAGCCGGAAGCGACGACGGCTGCGGCGCCGTGAGCGACCAATCATTCGACTTGGTTGAAAGATCCAGCGTCGCGCCATCCATTAGGCGGAAGTTGACATGGTAGGAGGTCAACGGCGCAAGCGTGCCACGCACGAAAAGATAGGCATTGCTCACGGCGGACCCATAGTCGGTGTCTGGCCAGCGCACCGTGAGACTGTGCACGATGCTGGTACAGTTGACCTGCAGCGCGGAACGCAGATCGAAGTCCGTTTCCGGCGCATAGACACCCGTGTGTCCATACCCCTTCGTCGCGCTGCCAAAGGCGAAGAAGCCACTGTTCGCATTCACAACCTTGCCGGCCGTGAGTTCGGTGTTGTAGAGCGAGAACGTCTTGGCAGAGGCGACCGAAAGATTGAGCGTATGCCCGCCCAGGTCGATGAACGTACGACGATACGCCGTGGAGATGAACCCGCAGGAGGTCTTGGCATTGAACGCGGCATCGCCCGTGAGGAACAGGCTGTGGAATCCGGTATAGCTCGTACTCGCATCATTGTGATCGTGGAGCAACGTACTGCCCTCCTCCAGCGCCACGCGCGAGACCGTACCGTTGAGCACACTGCCCGAATGCGCATCCGTATCCAACGTGGCCCCCGCGCGGACGACAACCGTGCGGTTGCCGTTGTCCGGGAAGGTCGTACGATAGCCGCGATACGTACCCTCGACGATCTCAAGGCCACCTGAATAGTCACCCGTGGCCGCCGTATTATGCCAAATGCCCACACCTTCCTTGAGCACCTTGAGGTGTCCCGACGCGACCAGCTTCGACGTCGTCAGCGAATCGTTCAGCACGAGATGAAGCTCGCCCGGCGCCACCGTGTTCGAATCCAGTACCGTTGTTCCCGGCAGCCCCGTGAAGAGCAGACCATTGCGCGTATCCGGAACCACATACACGGAGACGACGTCGAGGTCTGTCCAAGTGACACCGTCCGTCGAAGACTGGAAGCGCCAACGGTAGGGACTCGCCGCATCCGGGCCATCCCCCGAATGGAGTTCGTACTTCGACAGCGCAACCGGTTCGGGGAACTCGACCGCCGCCCAGGCGGCCTCCCGGACTTCGGCGGTCTCTTGCGTACCGGCACGATAATCGGTCCACTTTGTATAGATGCTGCCGTCGAAGGCATTGTCGGCGGCCTGTCCGTCAGGCGAAAGAAGCCCGTTCGCCGCCGTTGTCGTCGTGTCGCAGAAGACACGCGTCTTCGAAGCTGTGACATCCTGGCCCGCCGCATCGAAGAGCTTGATCTCCGCAAGCTGCACGCCCTCGCACGGCGCTGCGTTGGCGGCCAACTTCAACCCTTCCACCTTCACGCGATAGAAGCGGGAAGCCGGCCAGAGTCCCACCGTCGAATCGGTGATGGCACAGGAGCCTTTCTCGGGAATGCGCGGCGAGATGTAGAGCTTGTGCCCCTTGAGGTCGATCGAGGTTCCCTCGACAAAGGCCACCTTCAGATTGCGCCAATCCCAATCGGCGGCCAACGTATGCGAACCGCCGACCGTCACGCTGCGGCACACGAACGCCCCGGCCCGAAGACGGGCGAGCGCCGCACTGTCGCGAATCGTGACATCGGTGATCGTCTGCGGCACGGCCGCGAGGGTCTCGCCCGCGCGGTTGACGGCGCGCCAGTTCGCCGGATCGCTCCAATCCGTCGGATCCTCACCGGCGCCCGTCCATTCCGCCGTCAGGATTTCGCTCATATCGAGTTCCTTCGTCCAGATTTCGATCCGGGCGATTTCGTAGGCAGCGGCGGACATTGTTCCGGCATAGCCCTTGCCCGCATCGCCCGTGAACGTCCAGTCGACGGAACCCAGCGTCACCGACGAGAAGTTTCCGAGGCCGATTTCAAGTTCGCCGCTCCCAACCGTCCAGCGGTTGAACGCGAAGAGCACCTGCGCCGGATTGCGCGCCAACGGCGTCATCCGATGGATCTGCATCGAACCGTAGCTGTAGGAATTCGCCGACAACACGTCATTCCAGTCGCACCCGTAGGTGTTGGGCGGCGCACCGTTTGCCGAACCGGGCCCGCCGGAATAGCCGTGCGGCCAAAATTCAACGAAAGCCTGCTGCGAATCGTCGTCGGGCGCAATCGCCTCAATACCGGGCATATTGCCCACCACGTGAAGTCCGTTGACCGGCATCTGGCTCGACACCTCGATCGGGATGCCGCAAGAAGCGAGGTCGCGATTGCCGAACGCCTCCACATCCACCCACAGCCACCGCACGAGCCCGCGATAGTCGACGAGCGACGTGTTCTTGCGCTTGAGTTCGATGTAGTAGCCCACGCGACCGAGATTTTCCGTCACGCCCTCTTCCTGCGAATAGTCTTCATACGGCACCACCATGCCGCGGCTCAGACGCGGACTCTTGAGGATGTCGTAGACGCGGGCGCGCTTGAAGCCGGCGCGGTAGATTTCCGGCACGTTCACCAGGCTGCCCGTCGTCGTGGGCATCGGCTCACGCTGGCCGATGTCGCCCTGGTCCTCGGCAACGGCACGTTCGATCGCCGCGAGGTAGACATCCGCCATCTTGTCTTCACCCGGCCAGTCGGGATGGACATTGTCGGCGGCATAGAAGCTGCCCGGGATGTACCGTCCGTTCACATCATAGCGATAGCACGGCGTATAGACATCGGCGAAGTAGACGCGACCCGCCGGGAAGACGCCCGTAGCCACCGCATTCGAAACGGCCGCGTTGAACGCAATGACCCGGGCCTCGGTGGCCGCATTATGCGCCTGGTCAAGGATCGAACTTGCGATCACCTTCGCGTGCGGCTTCTGGGAAAGGATCTTGAAGACGAGATTCGTCCAGCCATCGAACGCTTCCTGCGCCGACGTACCATCGGCCCCCACGTCGTTCGTGCCGAGTTTCACGACCACGAAATCGACATCGCCCGCCTGATCGAGCAGCGCCTCGATCGCATCGAGCGTGCCGCCGCCACCCTTGGTGAGCGTGCGCTGCGCGCTGATACCGGCATGCCAGATCCAGTCTTCAGGCATTGTCGCGCCGCAGATGTCGTTCGACTCGATCTTCCAGAAGCCCGTCGAATGCGGCTCGTAGCCTGCAGCCGCCAGCTTCTTCATGAAGAGCGTACGCCAGTTGCCGTAGGTACTCATATAGCCCTGCGTGATGGAATCGCCCACCGGCATGATCGTGAGCGCGCGCTTCGGCGCACCGAAATCGAGGTCAACCCACAGCCGACCACCGTTCCCGACCTTCTCGGCCCAAACCTTCACATTCGCGCCCTTCGAGCTGGTCGTGTCGAAAATCGACGTCAGGTCGGTATCCGAGTCAAAACCGCCACGATCCCACGTGAGGAGCAGGAAACGTCCCTTCGTCGCATTCGCATACTTGGGTGCCAGCGCAAGCTTCGCGCCGGAAGCGAAAACCGGCGCGTTGTCTACGCGCAAGGCAAACCGCGTCGGATCGTAGGCAAGCCGTCCGGCCGGACCCAAGTCAAGCGACTTCAAGTAGAGACCGCCCACCTCGGGGAATGAATAACTGCCATCCACCACAAGCATCGAATAGCCACAGTTGATCATGTCCACACCCTGATAGCTGAATGCAATCGGCGTTTCATTCGCCGGTAGCAGCATCGTCTGGTCGTTGAAGGTCGTCGGTGCCGAGTCGTCCTGCGCCCGCCAGTTGGCGAATGCCTGGAAGTCGCCGCCGTTCTCGCCTGTCCACACGAGAGAACAGGCGGAGGCACGGTCTTCCGCACCGTCGTACTTGAGCCAGAACTCGATACGGCGCACGGAATAGGCCGCCCCGCTGATGGCGTCGAGTCCTGTACCCGTGATGAAGGTCCAGTCGATCGACTTGTTGGCATTGAGTTCGCCGTAGTTCGCCAACGACCCCATGCCCCAGATCGGATTGCCGCTCTGTTTATTTCCCCAGTAGGTGTAGCTGAAGAGGATTTCCGCCGACGGTACCGTCCCGACCGGGAACTTGCGCATGAGCTGGAAGGATCCATAACCGCCCGTACCGGTCCTATCGAATGTGTCGACAAAGCCGAATTGGTTGGCCCACACTTCCGCCGGCGCGCCGTCAATGGACGGATCGGTACCGCCGAGGTTGAGCGGCGAGAATTCGATGAAGCCTTCCACCGAATCGTCGTTCGCGGCAACCGGCTTCACACCGCCGAAGTCGCTCCACACATGGAGGGACGACACGGCCTGCTGCTTGTACTGCCCCGGCGTGACCGGCAACGCCACGTCCGCCCAGTTGGAACCCGGCGCCGCCATGTCGATCCACATCGTCTTCAGTTCGCCCGTATCCGCACGCACGAGTTCAATGTAGTAGCCCACGCGCGCGATGCCGGTTTCGGACATCAACGGCGCGAAGGTATAAGGGATGCGGTCGAGATTCTGCGCATGGTGGTAGGTGGCATCCGCTTCGAACACGCGCTTGCGCACATAGCCCGTCGTGTAGGCGTCGGGCACGTTGTTGAGCGCACCGAAGAGGCGCGGGAAGAACGTCGTCGTCACGCCGTTCGCCGTGAAGGCGTATTCCGTCTTCGGCACCACTTCTTCGGCAAGCGCGTAGGTCACGGTGCGTCCGTCGTTCGACAACGTCGCCTCCGACAGGGTGATCGCACCCGAGTCGCTCGTGCGGACAAGCGTCGGCGTAGACGGCAGCGCCGTCAGCGGCTTTGAATAGGTGACGGCGAGGAACTTGCCGTCGCGCGCAAGCGCATTGCGGATTTTCACCACCGTCGCCGCTCCGTTCTTACCCGCACAGGTGGCGAGCGAAGCGAGCGTCTCGTGGATCGCCGCCGCAGCCGCCGAAAAACCTTCGGCATCCGTCGTTGCCAGAGCCGTTTCGGTACCGGAGACGAAAGGCACGCCGTTCGCCGCCGCCCAGGTCCGCGCCTGGGCGTTGAACGCGCTTTCGCCCGGAAGCGCCAACGCCACAACGGTCGTCATCGGCAGCGCCGCCTTGAGACGCGTCACGGCCTCCTGCCAGTTCGCCAGCACGGTCGCCGCATCGACGCCGTCTGCGAGGTCCGCCTTGCCGCAGAGGAAGATCGTGAAGTCAGGTTCTTCGGCCGCCGCCGCGTAGGTGTCGAGGCCTTCAAGCAAGCCTGGACGCGTCGCGCTCGTCCGCAGAGCCGCGCCCTGCAGGCCTGTGTGGCCGCTCCAGACGGTCGGTAGCGGAATCGCACCCGAATTGACCGTACGGAAGCCCGTCATCTTGACATCCCATCCGTCAAGCGCCAAGAGGCGCGCGAGCGGGCCGCGGAAGTTGTCCGTCGCCGTACCGCGCACGAGGTCATCGCCGACACACCAGAGACGAATCGGCTTCGCCGCCGCCACGGCCTCGCCGGCACTGCCCGTGAAGAACACCGCGACGAGCGAAGTACCCAGATTGACGATGCGCGTTGCATAGGGGCTGCCCTTCACCTTGTAGACGCCTGAACCGGAAATGGCCTTCGCCGTGACCAGCGTCACCGGCTGACCGGCCATCGGCGGATTGGCCCCCGCGAAAAGGTCCGTCAGGTCCAAGGTCGTTTCGCCGTTGAGTACGAGCGAACCCGCCGTTGCGAGGCCCGCCGCGATCGTCGCATCCCCCCTCACCGTGAGGACATTGGTGTTGGTCGTCGTCAGCGTTGCGCCAGCCTCGGTTTCAAGCGACGCGACGCTCAACGCAGTGGCCCCGCACGCAGTCATGTCAAGTTCGCCCGTCGCGCCGATGAAGAGCGGTCCGGCCGGATTGCCGAGCGCATACCATGGCTGCGGCGTCTTGTAGATCGAATCGATGATCATCTTGCCTTGGTGGACGTAGGTACCGCCCGTAAAGGAGTTCGCCGTGTAGTTCAAATGGAATTTGAACGTGCCCGCGCCGTATTTCACCACCGAACCGGGCGAAGCCGCACTCAGATCCGCCGTTGGGATGCTGAATTCAATCGTCTTCGTTTCGTTCGAGACGATAAGCGGTCCGCCGATGTAGAACCAACTACCGCCCGAAGTACGTGCACCCTCTCGCATTTCCAGACCATAGGTGTAGAGATAGGAATTTTCCTCCAGGGTCGTTCCATCATTAAGAACGAGCCGCTTGATGGTGCATTTCGGAGAACCGCTCGCCATGCGGAAAATCGAGGATCCCTCCAGGACGAATTCAACTCCGGGAATCGAGCTCGCATTCTTATAAGGATAGGGGATGCAACCGCCCAGACAGCGGATCGTGCCACCGCTCGCACCTGTGGCGTTGGCGATCCAGAAACCGGCCCCGTCGCCATAGTCGAGCGTGAGCGTGTACCCGTTGAGTTCAAGAGTGGTCGCCGTATAGCTTGAATTGATGAGGCCGAAATGTCCTTTCGACCAAATGCGGGCATCGCCCGTGAGAACGAGTCCGGCCGCCTGCGCCGTACCCGATGAGATCGATCCGCCGTTCACGATCGCACCGCGGCCATCGACGCCCGTACCCTCGATCTCGTAGGTATAGGTATTGTCGCCCTTGCCGTTCAGGTCGCACGTCGCCCCGCTCTTCACCGAGAGCGTGAATGGACGAAGCGTGAAGCGTCCACCGTTGAACTTCAATGTGCCGGCGCGCACTTCGGCTTCCGTCACGGTGGCGCAGTGCTTGCTAATCGCCACAACGCCCGCACCGTCCTTCACGAACTTGACGGCACCGGTGATTGTCAGGGCCGCGTTGTCGTAGGTCGCCTCGGCGGGCACCTCCAGAACGAGTTCGCCCGTCGTTTCCGCCCCGTTGGCAAGGTCGAGTACGTCGGCCGTTGAATCGGCACAAACGACCAGCCGATGGCCCGCGAGATCCACCTTCAGGCCCTCCGGCAGCAACGCCAGATCGAAACCGCGCCAATCGCAATCCGTCGTCAGCGTCACGCGCGCCGGCGCCTCTATCGCGCGACACGCAAATGCCGCGCCGCCAGGGATGTTGAAGGTCGTCGACTCTTCAAGGCGTACCGTCGTCTCCGCCGTGGGCACGGCTCCTTCGAGGAACATGCCCGCCGCATTGTAGCAGCGCCAGTTGAGCGGATCGGCCACATTCGCCCGATCGCCAAGACCAACCCAAGTCGCCGTCACCGGCTTCAATGCACTCGCCACGAAGGTTCCAGTCTGAGCGACCACCCAGCCTGTCCGCGTCGTATCGAGGTCTGCCCCCTTCACGAACTCGGTGGCGGACGCGTTCGAATGAAGCCTGCCGTACACGCGATCGAAGAGCGCACCCTTGCCATGCAAGTCCTCCACCGGTACGAAGTCGCGCACCGGCGCACCGCATTCGGTGATCAACATCGAGTCCAAACGGAACTTCGCGAAATAACCCGATGGTGAACCGAAGATATAGAGCGGATTGAAGAACCCTTCCTCGAACGGCGCCGAGTAGACGGTCTCCACGCCGCCGCCGTGCGACATCGCAACCGTACCGCCCGGAATGACCCGTGCACGATAGTCGGTCTCCGCCAGAACGGTATTGTCGAGCTGCTTGGTTTGTCCATACCACATGAAGCAATGCTGACTGCTGCGATCCTGCAGCGCGATCATATAGCACGACCCCATGAAGGCCTGGCCAAAGATGATCGTGTTGTTCGCATAGACCACATCGCCGAAGCGGATGTCAACGCCCGTCTCACGCGTGGGCACGTAGTCCGTCGGAATCCACTGGTAGCCGGTGGAGGTAATGGAGGCGAGTTCCTTCGCATACGGAAGGCCCTTCGACTTCATGAGGAAGAAACGCAGCTGCATGCCGTCCGCTTTCAACGCATCCGGCAGCTGGTAGGTATAGGACGTCTGAGCGGCGGAGATGTCGGTCACTTCGGTGAACTGCGTCCAGGCGCGCTTGTCGCTGCCGCCGTCCGTCTGGCCGGCCGCCAGAAAGAGCGTGTAGACTTCGCCATCCGCATTGCCGAACCCAAGCGTAATCGCGTTATCGGTCTGGGCGGTGATGGCGATCGACCGGCGCCCGTGCAACGACGGCGTCGTCGCCAGCACCCGGCCAAGGCGGTCGGCACACACCGTACCGCTCACAAGCGGCGTCGAGGTCTTGCTCGTGAAGAGCGTGCCGGAGATCATGTCGTAGAGGCAGCCGTTACCTGCCGCGTCGGCCACGGGCAGGAAATCGCGCAGCATCGACCCGTCCTTCGTGATGCGCATCCCGTAGAAAGTGCACTCACACAGGTACGAACCGCCATTCGTGCCGAAGACCGCGAGGTTGCCAGAGGAGACACCGCGGTTGATCGAATAGTGATTGGAGACGTTGCCGTGGCTGAGGGTCAACGAATTGTCGCTCGTCACACGGCAGACATAGCGCATGTTGGAAATGATCGTCGTATCCAGGGTAATACCCGCTTTGTTGACCAGGCCGTAGAACATGAACCTACCGTTCTGCGTGGTCAAGAGGTAGTTGTTTCCCGCATACCCCTGCCCGAAGAGCGTGTCGTTTTGTTCATAGACGACATTGCCGAAATCGAATTCGACTTCCGTGAGCGACGTCGGCACAATGCCCGTATCCACCCACTGGGCGCCCGTCGCGCGTACGCTGTCGCGTTCAGTCGCATAAGGCAGGTCGGCGGTCTGCATCAGGAAGAATCGGAAGAGACGCCCGTCGAGCAACGCGGGCGGAATCTCGTAGGTGCCGATCTCCTGATCGGCCGCCACAGTCGCGACCGTCGCCCAGTTCTCCCAAGCCCGTTTGCGGTCGCCGCCGTCAGTCGGCCCAGAGGCAAGGCAGAGCTGATAGTCCTTGCCGTCCGGCGCACCGAACTCCAGCGTCACCGAAGTCTGTCCCTGCGCCTTCACGGTCATCGTGCGCGCCATCGCCTCGCCCGCCATCAAAGCGGAGACCAACGTCAACAATCCAATTAGTTTTCGCATCGTCTGTTCCTTTTTCATCAACAGCACAAACCTGACACTTGAAACTTCACCTATCGAACAGTCCCTGCCTCTACTTGAGAAGCCAACTATTCAACGGAATAAGAGAATCATCACACAAGTATTATCGCACTTATCCGACTAGAATGCAAGTGGAATGTCGATTTATTCGGGCGCAAGTAGGAGCAAGGTTGCCGCTGCACAGGCAGGACTTACTTCGGGGAAGAATAGTATAGATACAGGAGTGTAACGAGCGAGGCGATCAGCACCGGCAGGATCCAGGATTTGACAACCCGCCACAGTTCTTCCGCTTTCCATTGCCATCTGAAATGGTCGGATTCTCTGACGAAAGCGTAGTCGCCAAAGCAGTCCGCCACCAACGGGGAAACACACGACTTGAAAACGATCTCATCGATCGTCTCGTTGGCGGAATAGCAGGAAAACGTAAAGGAAGGCGAATAAGGATCCACGCCCCCGCTATCCACCCAATTCTCGAACGCCAAAACACAGCAAACGCCCGCCGTACCGGTGAAGACGATTTCCCCGGGGATGTCCTCGTCGTCTTCGGCGGCCGCCCATCTTTGGCAATCCTGAATCGAGGAGAATGTCTTTTCGCCGAACCGAATGGATAGTTCGCTCGTCGTTTTCTCCTTGATTCGTTCAACGACATTCCAGAAGAAATCCCGATTGGAAAACCAATCCTCCCAACCCGAAGCAACCGGCAAAACAAACGCCGTCCGACGGACCGTGCGCATGCACTTCAAATCCGTCGGCACGAGAGAATACCTGTTGAACCCTCTACAGATACTGACGCTCGGCATCACACACCACTCCTACCATCGTTCTGCCTACTTCGTTTTCGTTTGATGCGCTCTCGTTTTCCCGGCGAACGACTCGCCCAGAGGTTCCTTTGTCCCGTCCTTCAGAACGGCCCGTACCTGATAGCGATAGGTGCGACCCGGTTCGAGGTTCTTGTCTTCATACGGCACGTTCGCGAGCAGGTAGCCGTCTTCGAAGGCGTTCGACACATCCGCAATCTTCTCGCCCTCGCGGAAGAGTTCGTAATGGTCGAACGTGGACCGACGGTCCGTCGTCCAAAGGAGGTACAGCTGCCCGCTCTGGCCGCCGGGGAACGCCCGCGCGCGCGTGATGAGTCCCGTCCACGGGGCACCGGACACGTACGCGATCGTCGGCATTGTACCCGTGAGGCGGTAGCTGCGCGTTTCAAACGGACGGAACCGAAACGCGTCCTGTTGATCCATCGCCCGCTCCAACACCGTCACGCGCCGGACCGTGGCGTCCGCAATCAGCGTCTGATGTAATACGCCCTCCGTCTCGCGTCCTTCCGTTTCGCGGAAGCGCACGATCAGTCCATTGCCGTCTTCGGCGAGTTTGAGGGAAACGAACTCCAGGTTGATCTTGTCCATCGCAATGCGGCGCGCAATTGCGGCATCGTGCGCGCGGTTGCGCACGAGCCGCGCCGCCAAGGCGGGCATATGCGCCTCCTGCCAGCGGCCCCGATAGGACGTGATCGCATAGCGGAAGCGGAAGGACGGCGGTTCAGCGAGATGCCACTGGAGGCCGTCGTCGAAGACACGGCTGTAGACGTGGCCGCTCTTCGGCCGCCCGCGGAATCCATAGACGGGCCAACCGTTGAGACGCCCGTATTCGACAACCTGCGTATCGGGCTGAATGAGCGCCACACCGAACCCGTCGCCTTCAACGGCGCACCAGTCGCGCACTACGGACACGGAATCCGCCACGTGCGGCACGAGTCCTGCATGGGCGTCGATCACCGGTCCGTTCAACTGCGACCGGAACACGGGACTTTCCACCTTGAACGGGAACGCATAGTGCCCGAACCGTTTCATGCGGTCGTGGTTGAGCAAGTCGCCGGCGGAGGCAATCGTATTTTCGATGCGGATGCATTTCTCATTCGCGTCGAGCCAGACCTTCTGCACCACGCGCCCCTTCAGCGCCGTGATCGGATCCGCCTCGAGGGTCTTGTAACGGTTCCGCGTGTACAGGAAGCGATTCGCGGGACCTTCGAGCAACTCGCGTCCAAGGTCCTTATCGAAGATCGAATGGATGACGCCGTTCGTCACGGAAATGCGATACCATTGGTTTTCCGCCACGCCCTCGACACCCTTCGTGGGTGCCTCGCTCGCTTCCTCGGCGCTCGCGGCGACGCCTTCGGCAAATTCGATCCAGTCCCGATGCTGCGCCCAGGTATCGTAGACCCGACGCCCCGTATAGCCGCTGAACCCGTAGGAATGGTCGTCATTGAGAAGGAGCGCCTCGTAGGCGTGATCAAGATCCTCCTTCGGCAAGGGCTCGCCCTTTTCGATTGCGCCGATCACCCGCAGCGCCTCCACCTGGGGGAGGGCACGATCCGCCGCCATCTTCCGCGCATGTAGTTCCGCAACAGCCGTCGCCATCGAAGCCCAGGCGCAGGAAATGTCGCCGCGCACCACGGGGATGCGCGCACCCCACTTCGCCTTGATCTTGTCGAAGGGCTCATCGAGCGAGCCGACCGTACGGAAGACGGGCGTCGCCCACTTCGCGTTCCAAAGAGCGTAGGCATCCGCGAGACGCGTCGAAGGAATTTCGTCGTCATGATAATTCGGATAGAGCCAGATGTCGTACGGATACCGGGATTCGAGCGTGGCGAGTCCCTGGGCGCACTTCTTCTCCCAGGCGGCGAGATTCGGCTTCCAGTTCGGCGGGGGCAGAATGGCCTGATGGGGGAACGGATGCGAGGGCTTGTCGATGTACGCCGTATTCGGCCCGAGCAGGTAGCCGCCGCTCACGTAGCCGGGGCCAGTCCAAACGAGGACCCGATCCCGTCCGTTCGGCGCTTCCCACCAGAAAAGTTCCGGATGCTGGCGGTCGCCCGACATGCAAAGCGTCTTCCCGCCGGACGACGCGTAGCGGTTCGGCCAGAACGTGAGATGCTCGATGCCGGCCTCCACAAAGGGCGTGATCAGGGCGCTCGTGATGCCGGGGTTGTCGACCATCTGGGCCGTGCGGGTGGAGACGCCCCAGCGCGCTTCCATCGCCCGCTTCGGATAGAGCGAGCGGCACAGCTCCTCGTAGCCGAAGACGTGCGTGACGAGGCCGCAGAGGTTCCCGCCCACATCCACACGCCCGCGCGAGTGCCACGTCTGGATCCAGTCTCGGGCTTCCGCCTCACCCTTCTCGCGCGGATAGTTGAGCCAGCTCCACCAGCCCTCGATCACGTAGCGCATCGCCGCCGGATCGTCATCCGCCCGGCGGTCGGCCGCCATCAGCCGCCCCGCCTCGTCGATGCGCAGCACCGTGCCCTTGCGCTGGATGAAATTGGAACGGTGGAGGCCGAGATCGGAGTGCGCGGACTTGATGCCATAGATCGTCCACGGCCGAACCGGCGGCAGATTCGCGGGCAGCGCGTTCGTGGGCACCAGCTCGAATGTGCGCGTACCATTCACCACCTTGCTGACGAGCCGCCGCCCGTCCCGCGTCAGCATCGAATAGCCCACAAGCCCTTGGGCTTCGCCACCCCAGACGACGCCAAGGGCCAGGATGATGAGGGAGACGAATCCAAGCTTCAGACAGCCGGTCCCATCAACAGAGACATTGCTCGGCTGGTGAAGTCGACAGGAAGTCACGTTATCAGTTGTTGCCTTTTCCATGTACCCCATTATAACAGAACACGCACAGAAACGGCAACAACTTTCCCGCGGACACGGGTAATCCGATCACCAACAAGTTGACTCTCGTAATACATGTTACAGGCAGGCCGCATAGTGCGGCGCGAGATAAAGCGGAATATTGACAAATGCTCCGTCTTTTTTCAGGTTGCGGGACGAGAAGCGAATGGCACACCGGGGATGCCGGTTGTTGACGAACGACTTGAAAGCCGCACATTTCCGATCAGACCCGGCCTTAACCTCTATCGGTACGGCCTCGCCGTCGTGCTGAATCACAAAGTCGATCTCCGACTCTGCGCGCGAAGCCCAGTAATGGACATTCCCTTCCGTTTTCCCGGCAAGTTGCTGCAGAACATAGTTCTCGACATAATGGCCCTTAAACGAGAAATCCTTGTCCAATATCAGGGACTCACCGTTTACCGCAGCGACATCACGCAACATGCCGATATCATTGAGATACAGCTTGAACGAATTCCGAATAGTCTGTGCGGCTAGCGGGTATTCGATCCGGCCTAGATTGTTCACCCGCCGAACCATGCGAGCCGAGACAAGCCACTCGATTGCCTCCTCGTAACCACGCGCCCGAGCACCATCCCGTAACACGCCATAGACGAACTTACTATTCTCCTTTGCGAGTTGGGGTACAACAGATCTAAGCACCACAAGGATTTTCGCCGCATCAAGTTCTTCGTTATACTTGACAATGTCATTTTCATAAAGCGTTACCAGATCATGTTGCAACTTGCAGACTCTTGCAGGGTCTTCCTCATCCAAATAGGACGCAACAACTTCCGGCATTCCTCCAACCGTAAGATAGACAAGGTATTGCCTCCACAGCTCGTTGTGAATCGACTCAGGAAGCGGATCATATCCCTCGATTGCCTGATAGAATTCCCAGAGCATCTCGTTCCGCTCATGCAGGAACTCAGGAAAGGAGATGGGTTCGACATCAAGTATCTCAACCTTGCCAACCGGGTAGGACCTTGGCATGTCGTGCATCCCTTCGATCTGCCTACTTCTACGCTTCTGTCGAATCTTGACCCCAAGCAATGATCCGGCGGACATGACAGCCAACTGCGGACACCTCTCATAAAAATACTTAAGTGAATTCAACGCATTGCCACAATCCTGGATCTCATCGAAGATAACCACGTCGTTCTCGATGTCAATCTTACGTCCAGAAAGAATTGCCAACTGCGGAAGAATAACCTTCGGATCTTTGCTTTCGGAAAACACACGTGCCAAATCCGGATTGTCATCGAAATTGAACTCATGCACATTGGCAAAGTTACGTTTAGCGAAATCGCGCATCAGCCATGTCTTCCCAACTTGACGAGCCCCCATCAGTACCAGCGGCTTTCGATTACTGCGCGACTTCCAGTCGTAAATCTTAGATTCTATATCTCTTTTCATACTTTCTCACACCTTTTGAGTCGGCAAGATATAGAGTAGCACATTTTTGCGTAATTTTCAAGAGTATCGCGCACATTTTTGCGCAATTTCCAAGATCATCATGCACATTTTTGCAAGTCCACATGGACCTATCCCCACGAAATTCATTCGGTAAATCGCATGGGGACAGACCCTACAGAATCCTTTCTCGCCTTGCGACACCCGTCAAAGGACAAGCGACTTGAAGAGGTCGGCCATGTCATTGATTGATTCGCTGATGCCCCGCCCTCCCGTCACCGTGCGGATCGCGTCATCCCAGTCTTCGGGCGACATCTTGGCCGTTCCGATATCGTCAAAGGTCTTCATTACCGCCTCGTAGTGCGCCTTCGCCGCCTCAAGCCGTGCAAGATTGTGCGCGTCGCTCTTCGAGAGCGCCTTGCCTTGACGGGTAAGTTCCGCCTGCGTTTTTTGAAGCGCCTTGATCTTGACGTCGAGCGCCGGGAGAAGCTTCGACTTCATGTCCTTCGCCGTGCCGCGCACCGCCTCGCGTACATAGACGAGCCGCGGGAAGTCCTTGTCGTTCAACATCATGTCCGCCTTGTAGCGCACGACATCAAACGCCTGCTGCGCGTCGGACGCGTTCAACTTCGAGAGGATCTCGTCCATGTTGTTCGCGTCCTTCGAATACTTCAGGATCTCCATGTTTCGGTAGGCCTCCGCGTGTGCGTGCGTCGTGATGTTCTCCCACGACTTCTGCGCGTCGTAGCCGGTGGACTTCTTGTACACGCGGTTCCAGCTTTCCGTCGCCTCCCGCTGCCATTCGGAAAGCGAGACATGCTTGCCGT
>JAKSOY010000429.1 GCA_024405255.1 Kiritimatiellia bacterium | reverse complement strand
TTCCACCAGTACGCGGTCGAGGCGGGATTGTTCCAGATTTCCCAGTAGGTGACCTTGTCCTTGTAGCGCGCGACGATGTGGCTCATCGCCGCGGCGGTGTTGCCGAAGTCCGCTGGGATCTCGGCGTTGAAGTGCTCTTCGCCCGACTCCTCGGTCGAAACGCCGAGCCGGTAGAGGAGGTCCGTCCCGATCGTCTGCGTGACGGTGTTGACGAGCTCGTCCGTCGGCGGGAAGACGTAGCTCGCGTCCGCCGTCGGGTCGAGGTGGGCGAGCGGGTAGACGAGCGGCAGGTCGAAGACGCGCTGGTTCGTGTCCAGCAGCGCGTGATCGTGGTTGCGCACGGAATAAAGGCCGAGGGCCTTGATGTCGGTGTCGTCCTGCGTCGCGTGGTCCTTGATCGGCGGGATCAGGTGCGCACCGTGAAGCGCGGGATTGAGGTCGCCCGCGCCCTGCGCGAAGTCGACGCTCATCGGGAAGGTCGTGTCGGCGAAGAGCGTTGCCGCGAAGGCCATGGAGAGAAGCGAGATAACCGTCTTTTTCATTTTTCCGTCTCCTTTCAGTTCGCCTTGACCATGTCAAAGGTAAAGAGGTATGCACCTGGCGCGGACTGCGCCTTCGTGACCGAAACGCCCGTCGCCGTCACGGAGAAGCCCGAGGAGAGCTCGGTCATCTTGCGCCCCTTGTCCAGCGCGTAGGCCTTGACATTCGAAACGGAGCTCAAGCCCGCCATTGAGAGGTTCACGCTTGCATTATTGCTCATATCAGCCACCACGACGCACCCTTTCGTCCCGTCTTCGTTCGTGGCCGCAAAGTAGGAATCGGAAACGGCGCCGTTGTCAATGCCCGGATAACGCTTCGTGTAGTTCTTCACCACCTCACCGAACATCTTGAGCGCCGCGTATTGGTAGCCGGTCTGACCGCTCGTCGGATCGAGATACGCAAAACTCGTCTCGTAGCCCGAACCATAGAACTGCGCCTGGTCAAGCTTCGAGTCCTGGAGTGCGATCAGCGTACCGATTGTGAAGACGCCGAGCTTGTAGGCGTCTTCGCCCAACTCCCATGCGCTCCCGTTCGCATAGACATGCCACTCGTTGATGGAGAGCTCGATCTTGCTGCGGTCGATGCCCTTGCCGCTGCAATAGCTGTTCAGCCACGAATCCGCGGTCGCCGCGTCGGCCTTGAGGGCGGTCACGTTCGCCGTGTTGTTCGGATAGTTATGCCACGAGATGAAGTCGGGATAGTAGCCCTTTTCGCGGCACTTGTTCATGAGGTTATCCATGTTGCCCTGCTGCCACGAGCAGTAGGCGGGGCCGCCGACCTTGACGTCGGTGTAGCCGGCCGTCGCCAGATCGCCCTTGATCTGTGCGAGACACGTCGCGAAGAACGCATTGAAGTTCGAAAGGTCGCCGACGCCGCCGCCGGGCTTCTGCCAGGTCGCGTAACGGTCGTTCCCGTTGGCGTTGCTCGCCTCGTTCCAGATCTCGAAGTACTTCACGTTGTACGGCGCGGCCGCGTAGTGAAGGACGATATGGCTCAGGACGCGCGCGTACTTCGCGTAGTTGTCCGTTCCCGGATCGACCGTATTGTAGCGGAGCGACGTACTGTAGCCCGAGCCGCGGTTGTCGATCGAACTGCCAAGGCGGAAGACGAGATTCATGCCGCAGGTTTGAATGTCCTTCACCACCGCGTCCGTCGCCTTGAAGTAGTAGTTCGCGTCATTTGTCTCGTCGCACGCGAAAATCGGGAAGAGGAAGTGGGTGTCGAAAATGCGCTCGGCCCCGTCGTGGAGCGTGAGGTCATGCGTCCGGCAAAGCGTCAGGTTGAGCGCCTTGAGCTCATCCATATAGTCCGGCATCACGCCCCTCAGCCGAAGCCGCGGAGCAAACGCCGCGCCATGGAGCTTGGGGCGGATCGTCTTCGCAGTGCTGCCGAAGTTCAGCGCCGCGTCCACCACCGGTTCGGGAAGCGCGGGAATCACTTCGGTCTCGACCTCGCCACACGCGCAGGTGCGCTGCTTCTCGCCCGGCACGCCAACCTGCGGCTCCACCGTCGTCACCCACTCGC
>JAKSOY010000428.1 GCA_024405255.1 Kiritimatiellia bacterium | reverse complement strand
CCCGCGCTCACGAGCCCGCGGGCGGGACCGCCGTAGAGATGTTCCGCCTTCACCGTAATCGCGAAGTTCGACGTCGACGTGCCGGTCGAACCGGCGGATACGCGAATCTGCGGCGGGGCGAACTCTTCGACGCTCACCTTCTCGTATCCCAAGATTCTTCCGTCCTTGCCGGGCGTGCCGACACGAACCGTCCAAGCGCCGCTCGGACGCTCCGTTGACACCGTAAAGCCGTCGCACCAGGCGGCCCCATAGCGGTCCGTCATCGCCATCTTGGACGCGACCACATTGTCGTCCTGATCGACCAATTCGAACTCGACCGGGAAAGGCTTGGGGGCCTCGTTCTTCCCATTACGCAGAATCGCGTGCACGAAGATCGGTTCGTTGTGGCGATAGATGCCACGTTCGGTCCACACGTATGCCTGAACGTCCTTCGGCGCGAGATAATCCTCGCGCTCGCCGTCGGACGGCGTTTCATCAAGCTGCCGATGGTCGCGCAAGCAGACGAACGACGTATCCATTCCGTCGGCCGTACGGGCGATCACGGCAAAGGGCTCCGCACGATCGGTGCAGACGATCTTGCAAAGACCCGTCGAGTCAGTGCGTCCCGTACCGAGACAGCGGTTGTTGGAGCCATAGACGGAAATGGTGCAGTTCGTCACCGGCGAACCCTGCATCAGCGAAGTCGCCCAGACGAACAAGTTCTTCTGTTCGCGGCGCACGGTCAACCCGACATCCGTCACACAGACGACACGATAGCGGTTCGGATTCCACTTCTCGCCCCGTTGATCGTCCCAGTACCAACGCTGGTCCTTCCGTTCGCGTGTTGCATCGCGAATCGCCACAAGGAACACGCCGTTTGACGCTGCATCCGGCAAGGTGCGTAATTTGAAGGGTGACGCCTGATGTTCATTGACGCGCCCCATCGTCTCCACATCCCATTCGACCAGTCGGTCGGCAAGGCTTTCCGTCGCCTCCGTATCCACGCGTTCATTATCGGACGAGTAGATGGAAGTGTTTTTATAGGCCTCATGTTCGCGCGCAAGAAGCTGAACGATATTCGCCGGCGGAATCGCCGCCGCCGCGCAACGGACCTTGGCGACATTGATGCTGTCGATCGCCAGCATCCGCGCCCCGCCGGGGGGCAGGTAATGTCCCGAATCGGCGAAACTCACCCGCGGCGGGGCGTCCTTCCGCTGGAACGTCAACGAAAAATCGGAAGCCAGCGGGGCGGCGTCCTTGACCGTCTTCGCGACAGGGCACCCCGCCTTGACCCGTAGGGCCAGGTTCGTGCGATAGAGGAAATCACCCGTTATTTCCACATGGAAGTGATAGTCATCCTTTTTTTTGACCGCACAATTCCATCCGCTCGACTTGTGGTACTCGATCGAATAGGGCCGCCGTGTCGGGCCGACATCCAGATAGGTCTTCAACGATTCAAGGTCCGGCGGATGACTGAAGCAGATCACCATCTTCTCCTCACCGTCATATTCCGTTCCCAGAATCCGAAGCGGTTCGGGTTCGGGTGGCTTTGCGACGACGAGTCCGCCACCGGATGGAGCGACCTTCGCTTCGACCACACGCCGGGTCGGCGACAGTTTTCGATTGATGAGGATCGCATCCGAGCATTGGCCGTTAGCCGGCACTTTCAGGACATCTCCTTTTTTGATCGCTTCACCAACCTTTAGATTGTTTTCCTCCATCAGTGCAGAAGGCGCAACCCCGCATTTAATTGCCACGCTCACAAGGTCGTCGCCCTCTTCTGTAACAAAATAGAGCGTTCCCGTCGAATCACGATAGCACTTGCCATTCGTAATCACGACCTTCTTCGGCGGTTGGACTTCGGTTTTTGTCCGTACGGCCTCTGCCGCCACCTTTTCCTTGTAGGCACGCAGTTCGCGCTGCGTCCAAATCGCCGTACCTACACCCCCGAGGGCGGATACCGCAAGTATCCCCATCAGGCACCAGGTTCCAACCTTCTTCCAGTTTATTTTCATCTTCGGTTCCATCTCGACTTTCTTTACGAGGGCGACCCCACGGTGCCCTTCATCTCTTGCTCGTTCCTGAAAGCCGAATCTTACGGAAGAAATGAAAAA
>JAKSOY010000427.1 GCA_024405255.1 Kiritimatiellia bacterium | reverse complement strand
CATTTTAGTCATCATGTCTTTGTCATCAAGCCTGTATTATAGCGAATCTGACGCCTCGCGAGCGCCTTCACCTCGTTCGTGCCCCGTTCGGACGACTCGCAGGCACACCTGCCATGAACGGTATGTCGCCAAACTCCCTGCGCAGCGCCGCGACCGTCGCCTCAGGTCGCGAGACATCCGCCTCGCCCTGAAGCCAGAGGATGCCCTTCACCTTCCCTCCGCGCTCGAGCGCCTTGCGCACCCGTTCGACCGCGTTCTCTTCGGTCACCGGAACGAATCCGATCACTGCGTTCGGATCGGCGGCGGCCAATTCGCGTCCGAACGCCCTGCACGCGCTCGCGCAGCGGGACTCTTCCTTGTCCGCAAGGGCCGGTACCTTCATCGCATACCACGCCTTGCCGTCCTTGAACATTCGTACGCGTTCGACCGGAACACCGCTCTCAATCGGGCTCTCGACCGGATCAATCCGCCCTATCAGCGCATAGATGTCGGTCGCCGGACGCACATTCGGCGTAAATGTGTAAAAGACTCTTTCACACGGGGCATAGTCGTCGCGGAGAATGTTGCGCCCCGCGCCGGACGCGGAGGCGAACGACACGTCGCCGAGCTCGAGCTTGCCGATCTTCGCCTTGCCGTGCACCGTCAGGAACGTCATGTCGTCCTTCGTCTCGTTCACCTGCCGGCAGTCGCGGATCACAAGATGCTCGATTGTCGCCCCGGAGCAGATGCCGATCGTGGGATGCGTCGCGCGACAGGCCTCGGTCCTGCAGAGGTTGTCGATGACAAGACGCCCCACGTCGCATCCGCCGTCCACGTAGACGATCGGCCAGGCCACCTTGCGGTTGTAGAGCGCCTCGGGATCGTAGGTCGCGGAGGATATCACGTCGCGAATCACGATGTCGTCGAACGTCCCCCTCGGACCGGACGTGATGCCGACCGCAAAGCGGTAGGTCTTGATGTGCACGTTCCGGACGGTGATGCGCTCCACCTTCGCCCCGGTGCTGAGGATTCGCACGCCGCTGTGGGTGAAGTCGGAGTAGAGCCCGTCCACGTCAATGTCGGTGATCGGCTGCCGGAACGGCGAAGCCGGGGATGCGCAATTGTTGATGGCGACCATGTCGTCGAAACAGCAGCCGTGCAGGTTCGAGATGCGGCCGTGATGGCAGCCGCCGAGCAGATTGATGCCGTCCATGTTGATCGGAATCGGATTCCACGAATCCTGCTCGAACGTGATGTCGTCAACGGTGAAGTGCGTCACCCCCGCGAGATGGCAGTTGTAGGTGACGGGATTGCGGAAGGTCACGCCGCGCAGCGAGAAGCGGTCGATGCGGTGGAAGCGGAAGAGATAGGGCGGCTTGCCGGCGTAGCTAATGAACGTGCCGTCGGTCTGCACCCACGGATTCGGCAGCTGATGTCGGTTGTCCATGTCCCAGACGCCGCCGGAAATCGCGATGTCCCGGTCGCCCTTCCGCCAGTCCGCGTTCGACAGCATCATGCAGTTCGAGTTCGGCGCAAGCCGCACGCGGGTGAATCGGTCGAGCTTCAGCTCTGTGCGGGAGCGGATGACCAACGTCGTCGAAATGAGGTACTCCTTCGCCGGCGGCGGCAGGTAGACAAGTGACGCGCCCGTATCGAGCCGCGCCTGGATCGCCGCGGTGTCGTCATGTACGCCGTCGCCGCAAAGCGGCGGAAGCTCCGCCTTCGCCGCACCTGCGAACGCCAGGCCCGCGCCCGCCAGCATCAACGCCATTTTCATGTTTGACCGTCGTTCCCTTCCTCGTCACCTGATGCTGATGCTCAGACCCTGCGACTTCCAGACGATCTTTCCGAAAACTCCCGTTTCGGCGTTCGTCGTGCAAAGAACGGTCGCGCCGTCCGCCCACCCCCGACGGTTCTTGTGCGTACGCAGCAGAACCGTAAGCGTGTTCGTGCCCAGGTCAAGGACCGCGTCGTCCGTCGCCAAGTCAACGTCGGCAATGCTCATTGACTTCGTGATTCGGACGACGGCTCTGTTCTGGATCTTCAGATTCGCGGCCGCATACGCCGTTTTCGCCTCGCCGTCATCGGACATCGGCAGCTCCGTCACGTCCGCCGC
>JAKSOY010000426.1 GCA_024405255.1 Kiritimatiellia bacterium | reverse complement strand
ATCCGCAAAGTTCGGCCCGAAGGCCTAGCTCATCTCACGATTCACTGGTGCGAAGCATACGCTTTTATGCTCCGCGCGTCAAGGATGAGGCGTCAGGCGTCAGGAACAAAGGGGCCGAGAAGTCGTCCACCGCATCGCTCGGCATGCGCCAGTCCCCGCGCGGGGAGAGGTTCAGGGAACCGACCTTCGGGCCGTCAGGCATACAATTGCGCTTGAACTGTTGTTGGAAGAAGCGCCTGAAGAAGACGTCGAGCCACTTCTTGATGACGTCCGCAGCGTAGGTGTCCTTAAAGGCGATCTTCGTCAGGAGCAGGATCTTCGCTCGGGACGCGCCTCGGCGAATCAGGTGATAGAGAAAGAAATCGTGAAGTTCGTAGGGACCGACGACATCTTCCGTCACCTGCGCGATCGTATCATCCGCCATTGACGGCAAGAGCTCGGGCGAAACGGGAGTCTCAAGAATGTCCAGCAGGGCCTGCCGCGACAGCGAGTCATCGTGAAGATGCGACGACGGAACCGTGAGCCGCTGCTCGGCATACCAGCGGACGATGTACTTGACGAGCGTCTTCGGGACTCCGGCATTGACGCCATACATCGACATGTGATCGCCGTTGTAGGTACACCAGCCGAGCGCCAGTTCGGACAGGTCACCCGTGCCGATCACCAGACCGCCAAGCTGATTCGCCTTGTCCATAAGAAGATACGTGCGGCCGCGCGCCTGCGCGTTCTCGTAGGTGACATCCTTGACGGACTCGTCGCGTCCGAGATCCTTCAGATGCTGGCGCACCATCGGCGAGATGTCTATTGTCTCAAGCGGCACGCCAAGGCCTTCGCAAAGCAATTCCGCATTTCGCTTCGTTCGCTTCGACGTGCCGAAGCCCGGCATCGTCAAGGCCTGAATCCCCTTCCGGTCGAGTCCCAGCCGATCAAACGCCTCGACACAGACAATGAGCGCCAACGCACTGTCCAATCCGCCCGACAGTCCGACGACCACACGCCCACAGTGAATCGCCGCCAGCCGCGTGGCCAGTCCCGTCGACTGAATCGCCAGGATCTCCTCGCATCGTGCATGACGATCCGCCGAAGCATGCGGGACGAACGGGTGCGGATCGACGGGGCGGAGAAGTTCTTGCGGAGGCGGATCGGCCACACGTCCTGATGACGCGCGACAGTCAACACGCCGCACGGGCGGCTGGAGACGACACGCCTGACGGTAGGCAAAGTTCGACGTCCGATCGAAATCGAGGAAGCCGACATCAAGATCAGCGAGCGTCAAGCGTTCGTCGCGGCAAAAGCGCGATCCTTCGGCCAGGAGAAGGCCATTCTCGGCAATGAGCGCATGACCGCCGAAGACCATGTCCGTCGTCGACTCGCCGACACCGGCGCCGGCGTAGACATAAGCCGCAAGGCAACGCGCCGACTGATCAACGACAAGACGCCGACGATAGTCCGCTTTGCCGACGAGTTCATTGGATCCGGAAAGGTTGAGGATCACATTCGCGCCGTGCACGGCAAGCCGCGCCGACGGAGGGCTCACCGACCACAGATCTTCGCAGATTTCAACGCCGAAGACGGCAACACCCGCATCAAAAACGAGGTCGTTGCCAAAGGGAACAGTCTCTCCGCACAGCGTGATGACGCTCTCCGCCGCATCAAGCGCACTCGCGAACCAACGGGACTCGTAGAACTCGTGCGTACTGGGGAGGAAGGTCTTCGGCACCACGCCGAGAAGTCGTCCGGCCGCGACGAGCGCCGCGCAGTTGTAGATCCGCCCCCGCTGACGGACGGGAAGCCCGACGGCCGCGATCGCTGGAAGGCCCGACCGAGTATGGGCGATGAAGTCCGCGAGGGCCGCCTCGGCGGCAGCCAGAAGCGAGGGCTGGCAAAAGAGGTCAGCACACGTGTAACCGGTCAGACAAAGTTCGGGGAATACGATCGCCTGCGCCCCCGACGTGACGGCTTTGTCATAAACACGCCTGATGCTCTTCAGATTGCCCGTAACATCACCCGGCCGCACAGACGGCACGGCGGCGGCAACACGAACAAAATCCGTCAGGGGGTTATTCACGATATGATTTCCTTCATACTTGCATCCTTCAACCAACAAGTCATATGCAAATCCCGTGCCAGACAAGGCAAAACATCATTTTGTTACAAATTCTGAAA
>JAKSOY010000425.1 GCA_024405255.1 Kiritimatiellia bacterium | reverse complement strand
GTCGAGGAGTTGAAAGTAGATATGAAAGTAACACACGTTTGTTGGATGGGGATGCTTCTGTTGGCGGCTGCGAGTGCGTTGGGGGCGCGCGTGGACGTGTTGCCGCAGTGTTTCGACGCTGGCGGCTGGGGCCTTGACGTGCAGTTCATGGACGTGATGGGGTCTCCCTATCTGATTGCACATGGTCGCGGCATCCGCGTGGCCGATGCCAAGGCGCGGGCGGAAATTCCCGAAGCCGGATCCTGGCGCGTGTGGGTGCGGTCGCGCCAGTGGGTGAAGGGCGCCGGTGCGTTCAAGGTGAGCGTGGGGGGACAGACCCTCGCGAAGACGTTCGGTGTTTCGCAATCCGTCTGGGCGTGGGAGGATGGCGGCGCGGTGACGCTCGAGAAGGGTGCGGCGCCGATTCGGCTGATCGACCAAGACGGTTTTGACGGCCGCTGCGCGGGCGTCGTGCTGGTCAACGACGGAACAAGACCCGAAGGTGCCTTGTCGCCGGCGGAACAGCCCGTGGCGGAGGTCGTCACAGCCGACTTCGTCGTGGTGGGGGGCGGCTTGCCCGGAACCTGCGCGGCTGTGGCGGCGGCGCGCCGCGGACTCAAGGTCGCGCTTGTGCAGGATCGTCCGGTGCTCGGCGGAAACGGGTCCGCCGAAATCCGCGTGTGGAGCGGCGGCGAAGCGCGCTATCCGCTTGTGCGCGAACTGCGCGGCTGGTTTATGAACCGCGACGTCGGCCATGTGCTTTCAGATGCGCAGCGTCTCCGTCTCGTCGAGGACGAAGCCAACATCGATTTGCATCTCTGCACGCGCGCATTCGGTGCGACGAAGGACGGAGCGTCCATCCGCAGCGTGAAGGCGCTCAATTGGCGCACGAACCGCATCATCGAGTTCCGCGCGCCGCTCTTCTGCGATGCGACGGGCGATGGTTGGCTGGGCACGTGGGCCGGTGCCGACTGGCGCATGGGCCGCGAAGCGCAGGACGAGTATCACGAGAAGTCGGCCCCCCAGAAGGCCGACGGCTACACGCTTGGTTCGTCCTTGATGTGGACGAGCGTGCGGGCCAATACGGATATTCCGTTCTCCGCGCCGTGGGCCGAACCGTGGGCGAAGGGCATTTCGGCGCTCAACGGCGAATGGAACTGGGAATTCGGCCTGCGCGAGGACCTCATCGCCGAGGGTGAATGGGTGCGCGACCGTCTGCTGCTCGCGACCTACGGCGCGTTCTCGCTCGCGAAGAAGCAACCGAACAACCAGCGCTACGTCATCGACTTTCTGCCGTATCTGCTGGGCAAGCGCGAATCGCGCCGCCTGATGGGCGATTGGGTGCTGAACGAAAACGATTTCATCAAGCGCGCCAAATTCGAAGATGCGATCGCGTCGACTTCGTGGGGAATCGACCTCCACTACGACAACGCACGCAAAGGCGTCGACTTTCTGACCACCTGTACGGGTCCGCACTATGGACGCAACTGGATCCCGTATCGGTCGATCTACTCGCGCAACATCGACAACCTCTTCATGGCCGGGCGCTGCTTCAGCTGCACGCATGTGGGCCTCGGTTCGCCGCGCGTGATCAACACGCTTGCGCAGCTGGGCGTCGCCGCCGGTGAAGCGGCCGTTCTGTGCAAGTCGTATGCGTGCTCGCCGCGCGGACTTTGGAAAGGCGGCCACATCCGCGAACTGCAGCGGCGGCTCGGCGGCGATTTCCCGGGCAATCCCGATCCCGCGCATGCGGCCTGGCGCATCATCGACGACGAAATGCCGGGTGTCGAGTTCAAGGGAAGCTGGAAGACGCGGAGCTGGAGCAACGGCGAACAGTATGGCGACTACGCGCGCGTGCTCGGGAAAAAGGACGGGTCCGAGGCCATCTATCCGCTCACGGTCGAAAAGGCCGGCCGCTACACGCTGATGATGCGCGTGCCCTACGAATGGAACGTGCCCGCGAAGAACGTGACGACCCTCAAGCTCGTCTCCGGCGTCCTCGAGCGGACGTTTACGGTCGACCCGACCATCCAGTGCGGTTCGTGGCGCGCGATCGGAACGTTTGAATTGCTTCCGGGGGCGAAGCTGCATTTGCTCGCGGCGAAATCCGTCGGCTGGATCGTCGCCGACGCCTTCGCCGTTGCGCCGGCAGCGACAGGACCGACGCGTTGAAATCATTCGACGAAATTAGAACTTGTTGAGGCGTCGGTCCTAATCTTCAGTT
>JAKSOY010000424.1 GCA_024405255.1 Kiritimatiellia bacterium | reverse complement strand
TGACGAGGGGGACGGCGCATCGGCGAAGCCGAGGCGCTCGTCTCTACTCTACAAGAAAGCGATTCTGTTGATGGCACTTGGATTGGGTGCGGGGATGCCGGGGGGTGAACAGCCGCCGGTGGCGGATGTGCATGTGGCGTCTGTCGTGGCCGAGGTGCGGGCGAATGTCGCCAAATTGAAGGCGGCGCGTCCTGACGCCGTCCCGATGGCGTTTTGGGATTTCGACGGCACCATCCTGAAGGGCGATATCAGCGAAGGACTTGTCGAGAACGGCGAAAAGAAGTTCGCGGGGCTTGTCGAAGAGACGATCAAGGCGGGCTTTTCGCCGGTCTACAAGCCGGTCGGCGGCTGGGAGCAATACGAAACGGACTACAAGCGCCTGAACGAGATCGGGCGTTGGTTCGCGTGGCCGTTCAACGCACAGATCTACGAAGGCGTTCCGGCGGCGGACCTTGACCGCTTCTGCGCGGAGAAGGTGGCGACGGTCTACCGCAAGTGGTACTTCAGCTCGTCCGTCGCCATCTGGCAGGCGCTCGAGAAGATGGGCGTCGAAAACTACGTGGTGAGCGCGAGTCCGGAGATCTACGTCCGCAACACGGCCGCGTCGCTCGGCGTGTCGCGCGACCGTCTGCGGGCGATCCGCGTGGCGATCGACGGCGGCCGCATGACGACGAAAGTCGTCCATCCGGTGCCGTATGGCGAAGGCAAGGTCGAGAACGTGCGCGAGCTCGTGCTGGCGCGTCCGAACGGCGTGGCGGTGGCGGGGTTCGGCAACAGCTATTCGACGGACGGCAACTTCCTGCGCTACATCATGTCGCAGCCGTTGCCGGGCGGTGCGAAGGGGTTCGCGCTGATGATCAACGGCGGGAAGCCGAAGCCGGGTTTCGAAGGCCTCTTCCGCTGTGTCGAACAGAAGGCTGTTCTCGGGCTTGCACCCGTGCCGTGAATGGGGTATAATAACAGTTCAACGATTTGCATTTTCAGCGGAAAGAAAAAAGATGAATGACATGACATTATTCGGCCTGTTCATCCTGTCGGGCTATCTGATCGGGGGAATCCCGTTCGGATTTCTGATCGGCAAGATGCGCGGGGTTGACGTGCGGACGGTTGGGTCCAAGAACATCGGCGCCACGAACGTCTATCGTACGGTGGGTCACAAATGGGGTTTCCTGGCGTTCTTCTGCGATTTTCTGAAGGGTTTTCTGCCGACGTGCGCGGCGGCATGGACGGCGCGGCATTCGCCGAGCCTCCTCCCCGACCTCTCGCAGGACGTGCTGGCGAATCTGCCGGTCTGGGTCGGACTCGCGTGCGTCATCGGCCATACGCTCACGCCCTATATGAAGTTCAAGGGCGGCAAGGGCGTGGCGACGGCGTTCGGCATGCTGATGGCGCAGATCCCGTGGCTCGTGCTGCCGGCCTTCGGCATCTTCGTGATCACCGTCTGGATCAGCCACTACATTTCGCTGGGGTCCATGCTCGCGGCGGGGATTCTCGCCATCGCCATCTGGATTCCGACGCCGCTGGCGCATCCCACGCTGCCGCTGCAGATCGTGATGACGCTGATCGGCATTTTCGTGATCTACAAGCACAAGAGCAACATCGTGCGTCTTGTCAAGGGCTGTGAAAACAAGATCTACTAAAGGTGAAGAAATGAGAACTGCGGAAATTGCACGCGCGACGAAGGAAACCCAGATCCAGGTACGGCTGAACCTCGACGGCGAGGGGAAGGGCGTGATCGATACGGGAATCGGCTTCTTCAACCACATGCTCGAACTGCTGAAGAAGCATGCGCTCATCGATCTCGACGTGACGTGCAAGGGCGACCTCGACGTCGACTACCATCACTCGGTCGAGGATGTGGGGCTTGCGTTCGGACAGGCCCTCAATCAGGCCTTGGGCGATCGCAAGGGCATTACGCGCTACGGCTTCGCCTCGATTCCGATGGACGAAGCGCTCTGTGAAACGTCGATCGATCTCGGCGGGCGTCCGTTCGTCGTGTTCGCGACGGACAAGAAGCACTTGATGGTGCGCGATTTCGAGGTGAAGCTGTTCGAGGAGTTCTTCCGCGCCTTGAGCGTGGAGGGCCGTCTCAATGTGCACACGCGTGAAATCTACGGCGACGAAACGCATCATGTCTGCGAGGGCATCTTCAAGAGCTTCGCGCATGCGTTGCGTCAGGCGGTGGCGCTTGATCCGCGTGAACACGGCGTGCCGTCCTCGAAGGGCGTGCTGTGACGAATGAAGAATGGAAAAT
>JAKSOY010000423.1 GCA_024405255.1 Kiritimatiellia bacterium | reverse complement strand
CTTGCCCGAGTGCCCGGCACTTGACGGCGACTGTGGGGATTTGGTATCATCCAGACGTCAAAACTTGCAGATAAGTCAGGGGGCGGGGTGAATCTAAAAGTTTAGCCCTCTCCTTGATCCGAAAAAAGGAGAACTCCTGCTATGAAGGATCGTGCTTCTCGTGTCGTGTGTCGCGCCGTGATGGCGGCGGGCTTGGTTATGTTTGGGTTCACTGCGGTGGCGGATTCGCTGCCGCCAAATGCGTATATCCCGAGTGGGCTGCTGTACCACTGGGACGGCGTCGACAACCAGGCGACCGGCACGCACGATCCGAATGCGGCGACCTGGGTCGACCGCGTCGGCAAGGTCGCGCTCACGAAGAGCGGCACGGTGACGGTCGAGGACGACGGCATGGTGTTTGACGGTTCCTCGTGCCTTACCCGCGGCAACGGCACGTTCCCCGCCGATTCGGTCTTCCCGTGGACGACGGAAGTGCACTTCAAGGTCAATAATGTCAGTGCCGATTTCCATGTCTTAGGGACAAACGGATCCGGCGGTTGGACGTTCCTTCAGGAGAAGGGCTATTTCACGTTTGCGCCGTGCCATAAGGGCTTTACCGTTTTTTCTGGGAATGGGTATGTGTTCGCCCAATCACCTCAACTCAAGGCCGGCGATCAGCTGACGGCCACCGGCATCAATCAGAAGCCCTCGGTTCAGATCTGGCGTGACGGTGTCTTTTCGGCCAAATACGAAGACACTGTGGCGACCAGCTATAACCACAACGGCGTGTCGACCGTGCCGTTCACTATCGGTACGTCGGGCGGAAACGGCAACCGACTCAAGGGCAAGGTCTTTTGCGCGCGCATCTACGACCGCGTGCTGAAGCCGGTTGAAATCGCCTACAACAGCGCGGTGGACCGCGTGCGCTTCCAGGGCGTGTCCATCGCCGACGCGCAGTTCCCGGCCGGCATTCGCTTCAACGTGCGGGAGGACCGCGTCGAGTTCTGCCAGTCGGTGGCGTTCGATGCGGCGAAGGGCTCGGTCAGCGCCAACGGAGAGGAGATCGCGCCGGGGCCGATCGCGTGGTATCCCTACGGAACCACGGTCGAGGGGACGGTGACGCTGACGGCGACGGGCAAGGCGGGGTGTCTGTTCGGACGCTGGGTCGGCGTCCCGGACGGCGTGGACGCGACGTCCGCGACGATTACGCTGCCGAAGAACGAGGCGGCGGGCCTGACGGCGGAATTCATCCTGCCGGCGGGCGCCTATGTGCAGAGGGGGCTCATCTACCACTGGGACGGCATCGACAACCAGGCGGACGGAACGTATCACCCGAATGCGACGACCTGGGTCGACCTCGTCCAGGGCATCACGCTGACGCAAGACACAAGAGAAACCTCCAGCAGCCCCAAAACGGATGCGAAGTTCGATCCCGCCGGCTACGGCGCGATCTTTGCGAAGAAGGCGTCGTGCTTTGCGCATACGCAGCCGCTTCCCGGCGCCGTGTTCCCGTTCTCGACCGAGGTGTGCTTCGAGACGCATGAGCGGAGCGATCGCAACCAGCACGTGATCGGCACGAACGGCAGCGGCGGATGGACGTTCCTGCAGTCCGGCACGGCCAAGTTCTCGTTCGTTCCGTATTACAACGGCGACTACAGGTGGGCCGACGGCCAGGCGCGGCCGGTGAACGACATGGTGACGGCGTATGGCTCAAGCGAGGCGAGTCTGATCGCGTTGTACACGAACGGCGTGTTTGAGGCACAGACAACGGTTACCGGTGCGCACAACAACGGTTCGCAGAATTTCAGGATCGGCACTTCGGGCAGCTCGGCAAACGGACTCGTCGGCAAGATCTACGCGTCACGAATCTACGACCACGTGCTGACGGCGGGCGAGGTGCTGTTCAACGCGAACATCGACAGGATGCGCTTTCAGAATGCGGATGCGGCCGAGCTGACGTGGCCGGAGGGAGTCACGTGCGAGGACGGCCAGTTCTGGGCCGAGGTGAGGGTGAGGTTCGACGCAAGCAAGGGTTCGCTCGCCGTCGGCGACATTGCGCTTGAGTCGGGCTCTTTGACGAAGGTGCCGCTTGAACTGGGCGGGGTGGTGACGGTGACGGCGACGCCGGCCGAGGGCTATCGCCTCATCGGGTTCACGGGCGACGAGTCGGCCAAGGTTGACTTTGCCGCGCAGACGGCGAAGGTGTCCCCGTTGGCTTGCAACGAGCTGACGGCCAACTTCATCGCGGTGACGAAGGTGGAGGACGCGAACGGCGTGACGGCGAAGAGCTA
>JAKSOY010000422.1 GCA_024405255.1 Kiritimatiellia bacterium | reverse complement strand
CGCACTTCACGGTGTCCTTGAACTTCGCGATGTTCTCGAGGATCTCCGTCGAGGGTGTGCCCGGATAGGCGCTCGCCACGACACAACCAGCCTGCGCCGCCGCATGGGCGACCGCTTCATTCGCACTGAGAAATTTCTTCATCTGTCCTTGTTCCTTGTAATATTTGAGTATTATACCACAAAGCGGGAGACTCATTCGGCCTCCATTTCGTCGCAAAGATCGAGGCCTGCGGATCCTGTCCGTTATGCATATAGAATACGGTCAGGAGGGATCCGTCATCGAGTTCGGCGGTACTCGCATATCCCAGGTCCCGGTCCGTACTGCGCGCCAGCGTCACCTCCTCACCCCAGATCTTGCCGTCATCCGACGAAATCCTGGCATATACGCCGATGCGTCCCTTTGTCCGGCAACCGTAGGAGCACACAACCCGCTTATCTCGCAGCCGCACAAAATGGGGCGGAAATCCTTCGATATCGCTGACCACGGGATCGCTCCATGTCTTTCCGCCGTCGCAGGACTTCACATAAAGCATTTTGCCCAGCCCGAGTTCATACCGAAAATAGCCGTGCATAGTACCGTCCAGCCCCTCGAACAACGAAGGCTCGCCGAGCGACCAATGTGGCTCGACCCCCTTGAGCGGCAATTCGGCCACGATGCGCCACGAACATCCGAGATCCGCGGATTCGGCGGCAAAATACCGACGCGAACCCTCTTTTATCCGGAGACCTAGCATAAGGAGCCGTCCGTCCCGCAGCAACACTCCTCCGTGCGGCGTCTGCACTTCCGTGGAGACACGGCCACTCCAGGTCTTTCCGCCGTCCCTGGACAACCGAACCCACGCCCCGACCTGCCTCCTCGCCTCATCCTCGCCGATCTTCATGAGGTGTTCGCGCCAATCCGGATGCCCCCGCCAGTAGCTCTCATAGGCCGGCTCGGCAAACGCCAGAGATGAAAAATAGAAAAGGGCCAGATTGCCGTTCGGAAGCTCGACAAGCCCCGCGTCTCGGTCATCGACAAGATCGTTGACGATCGTCTGCGGCTTCGACCACGTCTCCCCCTGATCTTCCGAGGTGATCATCTGCACCTTCCCCCACGGGCAGACATGACTCAGGCGATCCCCCGAAAAGACCACGACCAGCTTGCCGGATTTCAGCCGAGTCAATGTCGGCCAACCGGCATAGCGCCCTTTTTCAGCGCAAATCTGCCGCGTTTGAAAATCCGCGGATCGCCCCTGAAAGAAGAGACCAACGATTGCCAGCGCAACAAGAGGAAACCGAATCATCGCCTTTGGAACCTATCGCCGCCTGCTCGTGACTTCGATCACGTTCACGCAGTTACGGAGCTGGAGGATAATCTGGTTGACGACCTTTTCCGAGCCGAGAACGTCAATCCGCATCCGCGAGACCGTACCGTCCTCCGTCGGCCCCACGTTCAGCGTCTGGATGTTGTAACCGCGGCCGGAGATGAGCCCCACGATCCGCGCCAAAACGCCCGGCTTGTTTTCCACAAAGCAGTTCAAACGATAGACGACCTCTGTCAACCTCAACCTCCAACCTCAACCTCGACTAGAAACGGTCCCTTCGCCCGCACCGCTTTCGCAATCGCCGCGTCAATCCTCTTCGGGTCAGCGACCCTGACGCCCCTCAGCCCGTGCGCCTGGGAGAGCTTCACGAAGTCCGGCGATGCGATCGGCGTATTGACCATGCCGAGCGCGCGGTTGTTCATGATAACGAACGTGATCGGCAGTTTCTCCTCGACGGCAACGATCAGTTCCTCGGACGTCATCTGCGCGCCGCCGTCCCCCACGACCGCAACGATCTTGTGGTCCGGCTTCGCAATCGCCGCGCCGATTGCCGCTGGAATCGCGAATCCCATCGTGCCCATGCCGCCGGACGAGAGGAAGTGCCGCGGACAGGAATGACGGAAATGCCGCGCACACGCCATCTGGTGATCGCCAACGTCGGCGACGAGCAGCGCCATGCCCTTCGTGGCGTTCCAAATGGCCTCGATCACACGGCGTGCCGAGACGCCGCGTCCACGGTAGGGCGCACACTCCGGGTGCGCCGCGTCCTTCGCCTTCCACTTCTCGACCTGCTTAAGCCACACCGCCCGTCCATTCGGCTTCACGCGCGAATTGACGGTCGTGAGCAAGTCCTTGATGTCCGCGACAATCCCGAGATCAACCGGCACGTTCTTATCAATGGACGACGGATCGCAGTCCACGTGCACGATCTTCTTCCTGGAGACATATTGCAATATGTCTCTGCCCGTCACCCGGT
>JAKSOY010000421.1 GCA_024405255.1 Kiritimatiellia bacterium | reverse complement strand
ACATCATAGCTTGTCGCACCCAGGTCAATGGACTTGTGTTCGGCACAAGACAAATCGCTCGCAACACTATCCGTCCAGAACGTGAAGATGCCACCGCCCCATTCAATCTCGAACTCGCCAGAAGCCAGCCGCTCCATCGCATTCAGGTATTTCGGCATGTCCTTTGGATTGTCGATGTTCACGCTGCTGGCAATCATGCGATGCAACTGCAAACACCAATACCGCATGTCTGGACGGTCTCCCCCGCCAAAGCCGTTGTCCGAGGAGAGCGAAACGCTTCCTTTCGGACGGAAGACCTCCGTTAATACGCGCAAACCGTTTTTAATCTGAGCCGTCGCCTTTTCAAGATGCGCGTCACTCTGCTTGGCCATCTTGCACTCGATGAGCTTGATGTCCAAGTGAAGCGCTCCGTCCTCTGCATAATCAGCGCGAAGCCACAGCAGATCAGGATGCGTCTGATCGTCTTCGCTTGCCTGATCAAACCAATGACTATAGGCGTCAACCGAAAAGATCCTGTCGCAAAGATGATGATCCTCGTCCAAAGGCAGAATTCGATGCATCAGGCTATAGGCCATGAAGTCACGGACATATTCAGACGGTCCGAGTGAACGGATCAGCGAAATGCCAGCCAGTTCCTTCGACTCCTTGAGCAGGCAGTCGGCAATCGTCTCCAACTGCTTTTCCGACCCCTGGCTGTACCCATAACCATCGTGATAAACGCCCTTCATCGACGCAAGTAGTTTTTTACGAATCGCCTCAAGCGTATATTTCTGCGTCGAGATCGTATAGTTATGCTCACCATGCAATCCCACGCCCGAACCGAAGCCAATAAGTTCACGCTTGCACGGAGCCTCATCCGTCCCCAGCGCCAACAAGGCCTTGTCAATCAGCGCATCAACGCAAACGACCCATTCGGAAGACGCATGCGCAGCGTCAATCACATCTTTCCACGGCGCGAAGTCGCCAGTCGCCAACACAACATGATGAAGCCCCTGAACACCTTTCTCGCGGACCCTGAACGCGACTTCCACATGGTCGGCGCTCAGCCGGAACTGCCGGTTGCTGACAATCTGCGACCGCCTGGCCTTCATGTCCACCGTCTGTCCGGCACACTGGGACTGCTCGAGAATGGGAAACTTGATGTCGGCCTTCGTAAGATCAAAAGTGTCAACCGTCTGGAAGTCACACCCGTCAATCCCCGGCTTGATGAAATTGTAAAAGACGAAAATGTCGGCGTCGACCTCGGCACGGATGATCTTGGCAAACTGCTTGTAGGAATCCGCTCCTGTGACCACACGATGGGACACGTCGAAATTAACCATCGCATACAGGTCCTCGCCTTCCTCGGCATCGTTGACGCGATCTTGCCATTGGTTGAGGAATGTCGAGACTTCGCTCGTGTCTGAGGACTCGGAGAAAAATGTCAGCTTAATGGCATATTTACGCGGACGATCCCTCACCGCCAACGCCAAACCGTTCCGCTTTTCGTCCGCCAGCCATTTCACGTACTGGTCGACAGCGGCCAGCACCGGCTGGATGTCTTCATTTCGGTAAACGGCCAACGAAACTCCGTCGCGAGCACCGACATGGATACTGTGGTACTCCTTCATCATCCTGAACAGATGCCGCGACTCGCTGGAAGGACGGAACAGCTCTGCGTCGCTGATCTCCTCCTCGTCAACGCGGTCATAGCGCGTCAAAAACCTCGTCGACGCCAATGCCGCGCCAACCTTAACCTTGCCGACCTTGTGCAGCAACCGATCACCTGCGGTACAGACCTCGAAACACCCAGCACTATTGACCCGCATGCCGGTAATCGGCATTTTCATCTCAGCCATGTCCAGGTAGTAGGACCAGTGATCGGCAGCAAACGCATGCTCCTCGCAGGTAAGCTCACGCGAAACAATGCGTGAGAACGACGAAAACAGGAACACCAACTGCGCCTGAAGCATTTCGAGCATTGCCGGGTGGAGCACCGTGACAATAGCCGACGGCTCGAACTCCTTCACGCTCCACTCGTTGACATCCTGCCCCGGGCGCTGCTCAACGACAAGAAACGCCCGCATGAACATGGCGGCAAGCTTATGCGCCGCCTCCAAAGCCGGATCCTTCTCGACATAGCCCTCCGCCAGCTTTGAATAGGCGTTGAAAAGCTGCGGGGTTTCCCCTCCCAGGGCCAAGACCTTGTAGAGCCCTTTCTCACACACCTCTCCAACGAAGTTCGAGTAGCTTTGCGTCAACGCCAGGAAATAAGGCTTGGCCGCAGCCGTCGAAGGTTCGTCCCACCA
>JAKSOY010000420.1 GCA_024405255.1 Kiritimatiellia bacterium | reverse complement strand
ATTATGTCGCGGAACGCTATTGACGAACGAGCGTCAGATGTGGTATGATATGCGGCGCTGACACGGTGAACGGTTAGCCGTGTCTATGGGATGGTAGTGAATGTCAAACTTGTGCGTCTCGGGAAAGAGAGCGATCAGCCGGACATGGAACTGGATGTCGTCGCCGAGTTCAAAGACAATTTCTTTGTCTTTGAGACTAAATCGGGATCCAATTTGGGCCTTGATAAATGGGTGGATCGTACACGCTTGTTTGAGAACGCGAAATGCGCACAGTTTATTACCTGTTGCACCGACGAGTCGTATCAGAGTCGAACGTTCAAACCGTTGAAGCTTTGGCACATGTCATCGCTGCAAGCCAATTTTGAGCACGAACTTACGATCTTGCTCGGTTGAATGCAGGGACGGTATGGGGACAGCCTCTAGCGGTCGGAACGGTTCCCGGGGTGACGGGGTAGCAGTGACTCGACTCTGCGGCGCGTTCGGAGAACGCGCCCTGGACGGTGGGACATTTTCTCGCGCATTGATTCGAGTCGGTTGAGTGCGGCGTTCAGCGTCTTTTCGCTCTTGGCGAAATGAAGGCGGATGAGGTGGTTGACCGGCTCGCGGAAGAAGCTCGAACCGGGCACGGCCCCGACACCGACTTTTTCGGCCAGATCGATGCAGAACGCGAGATCGCTGGCGTACCCGTAGTCGCCGATGTCCAGCATCACATAGTAGGCGCCTTGCGGAACCGTGTGCGCGATTCCCAGACGGTCGAGTCCGGCGAGGAACAGGTCGCGCTTGCGGGTATAGGTGTCCGTCAGCTCGTGATAGTAGTCGTCGCCGAGCCGCAGGCCCGCCACGGCGGCCGCCTGCAAGGGTGCGGCCGCACCAACCGTCAGGAAGTCGTGCACTTTGCGCACGACTTCGATGATCCGCGGCGAGGCGATCACGTAGCCGAGCCGCCAGCCGGTGATCGAATAGGTCTTCGACAGCGAGGAACAGGAGATCGTCCGCTCGGCCATGCCGGGAAGCGAGGCGAGGTAGGTGTGCCGATGGGGCGCATAGACGATGTGCTCGTAGACTTCGTCCGTAATGACATAGGCGTCGTACTTCGTCGCGAGCGCGGCAATGCACATGAGTTCGTCGCGGGTGAAGACCTTGCCGCAGGGATTGGACGGATTGCACAGTACGAGCGCCTTCGCCCCGCTTCGGAAGGCGTCCTCCAGGCGATTCGCGTCGAAGCCGAAATGCGGCGGAACGAGCGGCACGTAGATCGGCTGGGCGCCGCAGAGGATCGTGTCCGCACCGTAGTTCTCGTAGAACGGCGAGAAGACGACCACCTTGTCCCCCGGATCGATGACGGACATCATCGCCGCCATCATGGCTTCGGTCGAGCCGCACGTGACGACGATCTGCGTATCCGGATCGATCGGCAGCCCCATGAAGCGGCTCTGCTTCGCGGCCAGCGCTTCACGAAAATCCTGTGCGCCCCAGGTGACGGCGTATTGATGGGGACCTTCCGCCGCCGCGCGCGCCAAGGCGTCTGTCAGGACGCGTGGCGGATCGAAGTCGGGAAAGCCCTGTGAGAGGTTCACGGCTCCGCAGTGAAGACAGACACGCGTCATCCGCCGAATGACGGAATCGGTAAAGGTTTCAGTTCGTTTCGAAAGGTTTCTCATCGCCCCAACATTATACCACACTTTTAGGCTTCGCCACTCTCATTCCGATGGAATGGCATTGACTGGTGTTCGGGTGATTTGATATAATTTCCGCCGTTCCGGGTGCTTGGGCGCATGGTGCGTCCTAGCTGAGATAAGACCGGTTGACCTGATCGGGGTAATGCCCGCGTAGGAAAGGACATGTATGACGCAGTTGCAGGCTGCCCGTAGGGGCATGATGACCGAGGCGATGAAGATCGTCGCGGCGGATGAGGGTGTGGCGGTGGAGACCGTGCGCGAGGCGGTTGCTTCCGGCGAGGCGGTGATTCCACTGAACAAGCACCATTCGAACGCGCATCCCGTTGGCGTCGGACGGATGTTCACCACAAAGATCAATGCGAATCTCGGCCGCAGCGCCACACGTTCGGACCAAGGGGACGAACTGGAGAAGCTCGCCGTCGCCTTGTCGGCCGGTGCCGATTTCGTGATGGACCTGTCCGTGGGAAGCGACGATTTGAAGTCCATCCGCCAGGGGATGATCGAGGCGTGCAACCGTCCGCTGGGAACGGTCCCCGTCTACGAGACGATTTCACGGCTGGCGGGCGACATCCCGCAGATGGATCCGGCGTTTCTGTTCGATGTGATCCGCGCCCAGGCCGAGCAGGGCGTCGATTTCATGACCCTGCACGCGGG
>JAKSOY010000042.1 GCA_024405255.1 Kiritimatiellia bacterium | reverse complement strand
GGGCGAACACGCGATCATCTACGGACTTGCCGGCGTGAAGGGCGTGGGCGAAGGCGCGGCCGACGCCATTGTCGCCGAACGCGAGAAGAATGGTCCGTACAAGGGACTGATGGATTTCTGTACGCGGCTTTTCAGCGCGGCAGTCGTCAACAAGCGCGTCATCGAAAACCTCGTCAAATGCGGCGCGTTCGATTCGCTCGCGGCGGCGACGCCTGGATTCCACCGGGCGCGCTACCTCAACAATGTGGACTTCGCGCTCAAGCGTGCCGCGACGCGCGGCAAGGAACGCGCGAGCGGACAGATGGACATGTTCGGTCTGCTGGCACCGGGCGAAGACTCCAACGATGCCGAGCTGCCGAATTGTCCGCCCCAGCCGGTGGCGCAGGGGTTCAAGGACGAACGCGATCTTTGCGGCATCTATCTGACCGGACATCCTCTCGGCGCCTACGAGAAGGTGCTGGGATCGCTATCGACGTTCAAGCCGGCTGAACCGCCGGAAATCCCGATGATGGAAGAGGTCCATGCGGAGCGTCCGCTGCGCGTGCAGGTGCGTCTGGCGGGCATGCTCAAGGCCTGCACCGTACGCATGGGGAAGCCGAAACCGAAGCGCGAGAAGGGCAAGGACGTCAAGGACGCGTTTGGCAACATTGTGATGCTGCCGCCGGAGCCGTGGGCGATTCTGCTTTTGGACGACGGCGGCGACAAGGAGCAGGAAGCGCTTTGCTTTGCGAAGACGTATGCCAAGTACAAGGACTGGTTGCCGGCGGAAGTGGACCAGCCGGTGCTGGTGTGCGGCGAGCTGTCGCATCGGACGGACCGTGACACGAAGGAAGAGACGCCGGAGATTCAGTTCATCGCGCGCGAGGTGTATCGTCTTTCGGACGGCCTGAACCGGTTTTCGGAAGCGCTCCACGTGTCGATGAGCTATGAAGATCCGGACCTGATGAAAAAAGGCGCTGCGTTGAAGGCGTTGGCCGCGCAATGGCCGGGGAAGGTGAAGATCGTCATCGATCTCGCGTGGGCGAACGGCGCGAAGGCGGAAATCGACAGTGGCGTCGAAGGCGTCGCCCTGACGCCCGAGTTCCTGACGGCGCTCAACAAGCTCCAGAAGACCGATCCCTATTCGCTTAAAACGATCAAGGACATCTTCCTTGAACCGCCCGAACCGCGGCCATGGGAGCGCCGATTCTAAGGAAGGTGCACGATGAGTCCAGACGAAGCCTATCAACAGATCGAGAAAGCCATCCAGTCGGGGCGCCCTGCCAACGGGTATCTCCTTGTGGGTGGTGTGCGAGGTTCGGCGAACGATGTGGCGGAACGCGTGCTGAAACTGCTCTTCGGCGACGGAGACTTGCGGGCGCATCCCGACATTCACAGGCTGGCCCCGGAAATGAAGAGCCGGATCATCTCGGTCGAGGCGATGCGAACGCGTCTGATCGATCCGATGGGGCAGACGGCTTTTCAGGGCGGGTGGAAGGTCGGTGTCGTCTATGCAGCCGATCGCCTGAAGACGGAGAGCGCCAATGCCTTCCTGAAGACGCTGGAGGAACCGCCGCCGCAGACGGTCTTCCTGCTGCTTACGGAACAGCCCGAACAGCTTTTGCCGACGATCATTTCGCGTTGCCAGCGCATCGATTTGCCGGACGCACGTGCGCGTCAGCTGGAGGAGCCGTATCGGTCGTCCGTTTTGAACATCCTTGCGAGCAATCGTCTCACAGGGCCGACGGCTGTCGCGGGTGCGGCGGGACGCTTGAATGCCATCCTAGAGACGCTGAAGGAAAAGGCCCAGAACGAAGTCGACGCGGAAGTCGAAGTCGCCGACGAGGGCCCGGGTGAAGAGACGGGCAAAGACACTCTCGAGGCCCTGGTGGCCTCGCGCTACAAGGACTATCGGACCGATTTCACGGCGACGCTGACAAGCTGGTTCCGCGACTTGATGGCGCTTGTCGCGGCGCCGCCGTCCCATTCGGCCTACGACGATTCGGATTGCGGTACGCCGTTGGTCAACGAGCCGCGCCGCAGTGTGCTGGAGTCGCGTGCGGCCAAGCTTTCGTTGACGATGGCGATGCGCAATCTTGAGGCGATCGACGATTTTTCGATGTCGCTTGAACGCAACATACAGGAACTGCCTCTGCTGTTGTTCCTGGTGGACCGCCTGCATTTTGGCGTTGTGGAGGATCGATGATGGAACCGACCGCTGAAACGAATCCTGTAGAGTCCCTGCGTGACGAGATTCGCGTCGTGCAGGTCGTGATGCCGGAAAAGGGTATCTTCCTCGTGCGTTGTCCCGGACCTTTGCCGGTCTATGGAACGCAGGTGGTGGTTTCACTCGACTACGGAACGGACATCGGTTTCGTGACGGCGGCCGAAGTGTTTGATCCTGCGCGCCACGGGACGCGTCCGCCCGGATTCCAGATGCTGCGCGAAAAGACGCCCGAAGACGATGCGCCGATTGCTGCGAATGAGAAATTGTCGCAGGCCATGTGCACGACGTTCATTAAGACGGCGCAAGGGAGCGTGCCCGATCTGCGGGTGCCGTATGCACGGCTCTCCTTCGGGCGTGCGCGTCTCTTCATTCGTTTTGCCTCGTCGCAGACGAAGCCGGATCTCTCGCGTCCGATTGCCGAACTGCGGCGTCTCTTCGGCGTGTCGGTGAATGCGTGGCAGATGGGGCCGCGCGATGAAGTGAGCGTGATGGGCGGGTTGGGTCCGTGTGGACGGGCCTGTTGCTGTTGTACGTGGCAACAGCGCTATCCCGCGCATTTGACGGCGGATCGTGCACGCGGTGAAAATCCGGCGGCGTTGAATGGAACCTGTGGACGATTCAAGTGCTGCCTGGCTTTTGAGGAACGAAGGAACTGAGGTTGATATGAAGAAGATTCTGCTGCTGAATGGACCGAGCTTGGGTCTTTTGGGAACGCGCGAACCGACAATCTACGGCCGAACGACGCTGGCCGACATCGTGGCCCGTGTACAGCAGGCCGGTGCGGCGAAAGGCGTGACGGTCGATGCGTTCCAAAGCGACGTCGAAGGCGAACTGGTGGCGGCGGTCATCAAGGCGAAAGGCGTCTATGACGGCATCATCCTCAATCCGGCGGCGTATACGCACGAGTCCGTCGCGTTGCATGACGCGATTCTTGCGAGTGAAGTGCCGACGGTGGAAATCCACATCTCGAACGTCTATGCGCGCGAAGGGTATCGCCATGAATCGCTGACGGCTTCCGCTTGCGTGGGCCAGATCTGCGGGTTTGGTCCGAACGGCTATCTGCTGGCGCTCACGGCGCTGCTGGAGCGGTGATGAACGCGGCGTTCGACGAGTTCTTCATGCGCATGGCGCTACGCGAGGCCGAGAAGGCTTCGGCGGACGGCGAAGTGCCCACGGGCTGCGTGATCGTCGAAGAACCCGAGGACCCCGAAGCTCCGCCAACTGCGGCGCGGATTCTCGGGCGGGCCCACAATCAGACGGAAATGCTCGTCGACGCGACGGCGCATGCGGAGATTCTCGCTCTGTCGGCGGCGTTCCAGGCGAAGGGAAACTGGCGCCTCACGGGGACGCGTCTCTATGTGACGAAAGAGCCGTGTCCGATGTGCGCAGGGGCGATCATCCTCGCCCGCATCGGGACGGTCATCTGGGGCGTGTCCGATCCGAAGCGTGGCGGCGGCACGACGTTCAACATCTTCAATCATCCCGGCATCAACCATCATCCGGCCGTGTTGACGGGGGTTCTGGAAGAACCTTGCCGTGCGGTTCTGGTCGATTTTTTCCGTCGCCGGCGGGCAGAACGCGAACAGTCTTCGTGAGCCCATTTCCTTGCCTTGGGGACCGATTTTTGGTATGATTAAGGCGATGAGAGGGGAGACAGTTTTATGAGAAGATTGATTCTGGCGAAAGTCGCGAGTCTCGCGACTTTGTTGTTGGTTTTGTCCATTGTCGGCTTGTGCGGATGTGACCGTGCCGAGTCCAAGGCAACGCCGAAGTCGGCGCAGGAACAGGAAATCGACAATCTGCAGGCGGCGATGGAGGCGGCGATGGATGCCGCCGTGCAAGAGGTGAAGGCTCCTGCAACGGTGGTGGTGACGAATGTCGTCACGATCACGAACACGGTGACGGTTCCGCCTCGGCCGGCCGCCGCGGCGGATGACGATGAAGACGAGAAGAAGGCCGAGCAGGAGAGGAAGAGCCGCGAGCCGTCGGTCGATGACTTTAGTGGCAACATCGACAGGGTCCGAATCGAGTTCTCGCATCATCCGGACTTGTCCGTCCTGAACGAGTACGTGAAGTTTTCGCCGCCTGTTGACGCGTTGACGCGGCTCGATATAGATGGGACGGAATATGAATTTCGCGGTGCCTTCAAGCCTCGGACCAAATACACGGTGACGGTGCGCGAAGGGTGCCCGATGCTGAATGGACGCAAACTCGCGAAAGAATTTCGCCGGACATTTACCACGGGGGACCATCGGCCGAAAGTCGAATTCGCCGCCAACGGACGCTATCTGCCGTCGTCCGGCCGTCGCGCCATCGCCGTGAAGACGATGAACGTGACAAATCTGTTCTGTGAAATCCGCAGTGTGCCGACGAAGAACATCGTCCAGCTGCTGGCGCGTGAAGAGGATCGCTATCGTTCCTATTATGGCGGAAGCGGCGATTCGGCCCGTACCAGTGAACTGGCCGACGACCCCGTCGAGAAGAAGTTGCGTCTGAAGGCGAAACCGAACGAAAGTGCGACGACCGTCATCCCGATGCAGGAGGGGAAGGTCGCGAACGGCGTCTATCTGGTGGGCGTACGGGCCGAAGAGAAACCGTCGCAGTGGGAAGGGCATTGGCGCCTCGTCTGCGTGACGGACATCGGCCTTTCGGTCCGCAGGATCGGCAATGCGGTCAACGTGTGGGCGACCTCCTTGACGACCGGCCAGCCGATGCCGGGGCTCAAGTTGTCCGTCTTCGGGGCGAACGGCATCGAGCAGAGCGCCGGCATGACGGACGCCGAAGGCTGGTGCTGCTGCGAATGCGCGAAGGGGGAGTTGGCTTTTGCCGTCGTGGCGGAAAAGGCCGATGCGTCCGACGTGACCTTCCTGGCTTTGGGGAAGATGTCGGTTGAAGATCCGGTGCCCACGTACAACCGGCGGGAGTTGCTGAAGAGCAATGCCTGCGAGGCCTTCGTGTGGACCGATCGCGGCATCTACCGTCACGGCGAAAAAGTGTTGGTGCAGGCGATCCTGCGTTCGGGCCGCGGGAAGGCGCCGAAGCCGTTCCCGGTCGAGATGCGCCTGCTGGATTCCCAGGGCCGCGTGGTGAAGTCTCAGACCCAGGTGTCGGATTCGTTGGGCACCGTGACGCGGACCGACTTCGTGATTCCCGAGGAAGCGCCGAGCGGTACGTGGGAACTCCAGGCGTGTACGCCCGGGAAGGACGGTATTGTGCTGGGTGCGCGCGAGATCAAGGTCGAAGAATTCGTGCCGCCGCAGATCCGCGTGAAGGCGGTGCCGCCTGCGGAGGGAACACGTGCGACATCCAACATCGTTTTCACCGTCGAGGGCGAACATCTCTTCGGCGGTCCGGCGGCGGGGCTTTCGGCCGAGGGCGCCTACATGTTCGAGGATGCACCGTTCAAGCCGCGCGGCTGGGAGGCCTTCCGTTTCGGAAATGTGAACCGCAGTCTGTCGGCCAATTTCAAAAAGCTGGATCGGGTTCGTCTCGATGCGAAGGGATGTGCCCGGTTTACGGCGGCATTCCCCGAGACGATGCATCCGAGCGCGGCGGTCAAGTTGACGGTACAAGGGTGTGTGTTCGAAGGGGGCGGCCGCCCGGCGGCGGCGCGGGCGTCGACGGTGCTGCACGCCTATCCCTACTACATCGGCGTGGCGCTGCCCGAGTCGGTGCGTGTCGCTCCGTCGCCGCGGATGTGCCGTGTGGTCGTGGTCAATCCGGATGGAACGCCGAAGCGCGGGGCGCGCCGTCTCGTGGCGACGTTCGAGCAGATTGAAACGGTCTATGGCCTCAAGCGGGTTGACGGACGCGATGCGTGGGAATGGCGTTCGGATACGGTGCGGCATCCTTTTGGCGAAGAGGTGAAGGTCGAAATCGGCGAAAACGGACTGGGGAATCTTCCTGTGCCGGTGAAGATCGGCGGCGACTTTGCCGTGACGGTACGCGAGGAATCGACGGACATCTCCTTTGCCGCGAACTACTGGGTGGGCGGTACGAACGACGAGGCCGTACGCGCGCCGCTGGAGAATCCGTCGCGTGTCGCCTTGTCGGCCGACAAGGACGTCTACTATCCCGGGGAGCGTCCGCGTATTACGGTCAAGTCGCCGTTTACGGGCGTGGCGTGGCTCACAGTGATGCGTGATGAGATGCTCTATTCGCAGGTGATTCGTCTGGAGAAGGCGACGAGTGAAATCGAATTGGAACCCGTGAAGGCGACGTGGGCGCCGGGTGTCGATGTGGCGTTGAGCGTCGTCCAGGCCGTCAAGCCGGGTCCGCGCCAAGTCGCGAATCGTGCGCTCGGATATCTGCCGATTCGTTGCACGACGCACGACAGCAAGCTTGACGTCGCCGTGCAGGCGAAAGTCGCCACGGCTCCGACTGGCGGGGCGTCGGTCACGGTCGATGTCACGGCACGTGCGGGAGAGGTCTCGGGCGAGACGGCGGTGGTGACGGTTGTGGATGAAGGCATCAACCTGCTGACAGACGAGAAGACGCCCGATCCGGCAGGTTGGTTCGGTGAAACGCGTGCGATCGAGTCCGATTTGTATGACGTCTTCAATCGCCTGCTGCCGATTCTCGAAGGGAGTGTGCGTCGGGCCGGCGCCAAGACGGGCGGCGGTGCGGATGGCGACCTGTTCAGTCGGGTGAGTCCGGTGCCCTCGCGCCGCTACAAGCCACTCAGCTTGTGGAAGCTCGACGTGCCGTTGACGAACGGTCAGGCGCAGGTGGTGTTGGACTTGCCGGAATTCGTGGGCGAAGTGCGTGTCACGGCCGTGGCCTACAATGCTCGCGGCACGGGGGCCGGTTCAACGCAGGTGAAGGTGACGCCGAAGCTTGTCGCGCAACCGGATGCGCCGCGTTTCGCCGCGCCGGGCGATACTTTCCTTGCAACTTTGACGTTGACGAACCGCAGCGGTCAGGACGGTGTCGCCACGTATGATCTGCTGGTGGGCGGATCGCTTGAATTGCGTGCGCCCGTTCACTGCGAGATTCGGCTCGCCAAGGATGCAAGCGAGACGCTTTCGATTCCGGTGCATGTGACGCAGTTGCCGGGACAGAGTTCGCTGATCTTCGTGTCGGAAGGTTTTGGCGAGAAGCATCGTTCGGAAATCGAACTGCCGGTGCGTCCGGCTGCGGCATGGATGAAGACGGCGACGACGATCTGTCTGAAGCCGGGCGAGAAGCGCGTCTTCCCGAATACGGCGGCGATCCTGCCGGAAAATGCGCGTCGCACGTTCCGCACGTCGGGAAGTCCTGTGGCGGAACTGGCTTCGGCGCTTGAATATCTGGTGGGGTATCCGTATGGCTGCCTGGAGCAGACGACCTCGCGCGTGTTCCCGCTTGTGACGGCCGGCGGCATTCTCAACACGTTGCCGATTGCCGAGACGACGGCGGCGGACGACGCGAAATCAACTGTGGCCACGGGTATTCGCCGCGTGTGCGGCATGGTGCGCGAGAATGATTTCTCGATGTGGTCGGATGATCGCACGCCTCCGTGGGATCGCGAGGTTTCGCTTTGGTCCGCGCATTTCCTTGTGGAAGCGCAGGCGAACGGCTTCGAGGTGCCCTCGGCGCCGTTGAATCGCGTGAAAGGCTTTCTGCGGACGTGGGCGATGTCCACGAATGCGACCGTGAGCGTGTATGCCTGCCAGATTCTCTCGCTCGCCGGAACGCCGGATCGTGATCGCCAATTGCATTGGTTCGACCATCGGATGGTGTTGCGTCCGTTGGATGTGAGCCGGCTGGCCCGTGCGTTCAAGCGCAGCGGCGATGCCACGCGTGCGAAGACGCTGCTGGAAGGTGTCGTCGGCGAACCCGCGGATGTGAGATCGGCGGCATTTGAGTTGCTGGCGCGATTGGACGTAGACCCGAAGGATCCGCGGCTTGAGCAGTTGGCGAACTTTCTCATCAAGCTACGCGATGCGTCCTGTGGACATTGGGGAACGACAGCCTCGAATGCGCATGTGCTGCTCGCGCTGGGCAGCTACTATCGGGCGCGCGTGCCGTCGATTGGCGTGCCGGACGTGTACCTCTCGGTGGATGGCGGCGAGGAACGCCGCGTGTCGCCGAAGCGGGCGGAGCGCTTGACGGGCGGCGGCGATGTGACGGTGGTGAATCGTGGCGAGGGCGATTCGTTCGTCTCCGTCACCACGCTTGCGCTGCCGAATGTGGTGGGACGACCCAGCGAGGCCAAGGGCATTTCCGTGTCGCGTCGCTTTTTGCGGACGGACGGTTCGGCGGCGCCGCCGGACTCGTTCGTGCGTGGCGAGATGCTGATTGTGGAGGTGACGCTGTCGGCTCCGATGAAGACGCTGTATGCGGATCTGGTGCTCGAGGAACTTCTGCCGGCCTGTTTTGAACCCGACCAGACGCCTTTGGCCTCCGAGGCCTATCCGTTTATCCCGAAGGATGTCCACAAGTGGCTTTTGCGCCGCGAAGTGCGTGATGATCGCGTTCTCGGATTCTCGCGGCGATTCCCGCTTGATACGGGGGCGTCGGTGAAATTCGTCTATCCCGTGCGCGTGGTGGGGGCGGGCGAGTTCGTTCTGCCGGGTTCTTCGGTGGAGGCCATGTACGATCCCTCGCTCCACGCGCGCGGGACGACAGGACGGGTCAAGGTGGCGAAATGAATAGACGGATGTTTCTCAAAAGCCTTTCCGGCGCGGGACTGTGCGCCGGTGCGGCTCTGACGGGCGGTTGCCATTACTATTACATCATCAAGGGGGAGCTCGCGTCGACGAACGAGATGTTCATTGAGCCGTTCCGCCGTCGCACGTTCCTCTCATGGAACATCAATGCCGGTCTTGGGATGGACGGCACGCGCGATCTTGCGCGCATTGCCGAGGTCATCAAGAAGGCGGATGTCGCGGTGACGGCCGTGCAGGAAGTCGATCGCAAGACGACGCGCGTCAAGGGTGTCGATCAGTTGGAAGAACTTGAAAAGCTCACAGGACTGAGAGGTCTTTGGTGTGCGACTTCGACGCGTGAAAAGGGCGAGGTCGGCATGGCGCTTTTGGTGAAAGACATGCCGGCGAAGGATCGCATCGCCGAGTTGCCCGGCGGGGGGAAGGTGCTTCTGGTTGAGTATCCGGCTTTTACGGCCGGCGTGCTTCATCTGCCGATGAAGGAAGAGGATCGCGCGGCTGCTGTGGTCAAGTTGTCCGGTTTGATCGAGGTCAATCGTCCGCTCTTCCTGCTGGGCGACTGGGGGGAGGATCCCACGACTGAACTCATGCAGAAGTTGCGTCGGGCGTTTGCGACGCTCACGAATTTTGCGAAGACCTATCCCGCCGACGAGCCGACGAACTGCTATGACTACATCGCGATTTCGCAGCGGCATCGCATGCGGTTCGAACACATTTCACACGAGGTGATCGAGGAAAAGGTGGCCTCGGATCATCGTCCCGTCAAGGTCACCGCCTGGTAATACGATTTTAAAGGAAGGTAAAAATGTCAGAAGAGTGCACTCATGATTGCTCGACATGCGGTAAGAACTGCAGCGAGCGGAAGGAAAAAATCGATTTTTCGGCGAAGCTGAACCAGTGGTCGTCCGTCAAGAAAGTCATTGCCGTGGCGAGCGGCAAGGGCGGTGTCGGCAAGAGCCTTGTGGCGTCGCTGCTGGCGTCCGCCGCAGCGAAGCGCGGCCTTCGTACGGCTGTTCTCGATGCGGATATCACGGGACCCTCGATTCCGAAGGCGTTCGGTCTTTCGGGTGGGACGATGGCGTGCGAACAGGGAATCCTGCCGTGCGTGTCGGCAGGTGGTGTGCGCGTGATGTCGCTCAATCTGCTCGTGGACAATCCGAGCGATCCGGTGGTCTGGCGTGGACCCGTCATTGCCGGCACGGTGAAGCAGTTCTGGACGGACGTCTATTGGGAAGACATCGACATCATGTTCGTCGATATGCCGCCGGGAACAGGCGATGTGCCGCTGACGGTGTTCCAGAGTCTGCCGGTCGACGGCATTGTCGTGGTGGCGTCTCCGCAGGAGCTGGTGGGGATGATCGTGGAGAAGAGCGTCCGCATGGCCGGCATGATGGAGAAGAAGGTCCTTGGTCTTGTCGAGAACATGAGCTACTTCACGTGTCCTGATTGCGGCAAGAAACTCGAGGTGTTCGGTCCGAGCCGCGTCGACGAACTTGCGAAGCAGCACGGCATTCCCGTCGCCTGCCGCCTGCCGATCGATCCGCCCTACGCAGCGGCCGTCGATCGCGGCGCCGTCGAGTCGATCAACTGCCCCGAACTCAAACCCCTGATCGATTCGCTGACAGACACCTTGTGAATTACCGTTTACCGTTCAAAAACAGGATGAACAGTCAATATCGGGTGGAAAAATGCTCGGCGCGATCTTGGGAGATATTGTAGGTTCACGATACGAATGGCATAACATCAAGTCAAAAACATTTGATTTGATGACGCATCATTGTCGGCCGACAGATGACAGCGTGATGACGTTGGCCATCGCAAACGCGCTGTTGGCTTGTGATGGCAAATTGAATGGGCTTGGAGGAACTGTCATTCGGAGCATGCAAAATCTGGGAAATGCCTATCCGAATGCCGGCTACGGTGGCAGTTTCATTAGGTGGCTTTCGTCCGCCGATCCCCAGCCCTACAACAGTTGGGGCAATGGAGCCGCGATGCGCGTCTCGCCGTGCGCCTGGGCGGCGACTTCGCTCGACGAGGCGCTGCGGCTTTCCGAGTGCGTGACGGCCGTCACCCACAACCACCCCGAGGGGATCAAGGGCGCCGCCGCCGTGACCGCCGCCATCTATCTCGCCCGCACGGGTTCGAGCATTCTCGACATTCGTGATCACCTGGTGAAGAACTACTACCCGCTCGACTTCACCCTTGACGACATCCGCCCTGGCTATGCGTTCGACGTCTCCTGCCAGGGATCGGTGCCGCAGGCGTTGGAGGCGTTCCTGGAGTCGACCTCCTTTGAGGATGCCATCCGCAACGCGATCTCCATCGGCGGCGATTCCGATACGATCGCCGCCATCACGGGGTCGATCGCCGAGGCGTACTACGGCATTCCCGGCGATCTTCGCCGACACGCCCTGACCTTCCTTGACGAACGCCAACTCTCCATCCTCAATGCTTTCGAGGCAAGATACGGTACATCGCTCGAGCATCTCGACAAATAGCGATTTGTGTGAGATTGAATATGGGAGCGCGTAATATTAGAGTGTCATGTGTATATTGAAGACGAGAAAATTTCACATCTTCCATTTGACAGCAATAGGATGTTATGATACAATAAAGTCATGTACGACTCTGGGAGCATAGCATGTTAATTAGCTTTTCCGTAAAGAATTGGATGTCATATCGCGATAAAAGCGAGATTTCCTTTGTTGCCTCACGAGAGCAGCATCATGGTGAGCGCGTGACGAAAGTCAAGCGTCTGCAGGCGCGTTTTCTGCCCATTGCCATGGTTTTTGGAGGAAACGCCAGTGGCAAGACTAATTTCTTCCGTGCGCTGGATTTCGCCAAGTATCTGGTGACGCGGGGATATTTTCTGGCCCCGGATGCACGGATACCCGTAGAACCCTATCTGCTGGATGCGGAAAGCCGCAATCTGCCGACCTCGATGTTTTTCCGTCTGCTGATTGGGGATGACGTCTATTCGTATGAATTCACGCTGAATGCCAGTCAGGTCATTCATGAGAAATTGGTTCGAGAGACGGCGCCGGCGGAAGACGTGCGTTTTGAACGCACGTTTGATGCCGAGGGGAATGGGTACAAGTATGACTTCGGGTCTGCCCATGAAAACGATCGGCAGTTGCTGAACCTTGTTGGAAAGTCGACTCGTCGCAACCAACTGTTTCTGATGGCGGCAACCAATCAGAATGTGGCAGCGTTCAAGCCCGTTTTTGATTGGTTCGACAAGACGCTCTGTCTTATTTCACCCAATGCACATTATGCGCCGATGGAACGGTATGCGGACGAATCGGCTCCCTCTTTTTCGCGAATGAATGCGATTCTGGCCGATTTCGACACAGGTATCAGGCATATTGTCCGCAAGCCGGTCAGTGTCGATGCACTGCCGATCCCTCCTGCGGTCGTCAAGGCGGTAGTGGAAAGTCTGAAAGAGGGCCAGACGGCGCGTGTCGAGAGCGAAAACCGTACTTGGCCGTATCTGCTCACCCGAAAAGACGGAGCCGTCACAGCCGAGAAACTGGTCGCATGCCATGCGTCTCATGATGGGCGGGAAGTGGAATTCGAACTTGAACATGAATCGGACGGCACCAAACGGATTCTCGATCTGCTGCCGGCATTTGTCGACTTGGCGAATGTGTCCGGCGAACATGTCTACGTTATTGATGAAATCGACCGCTGTCTGCATACGTATGCCGCGCGCAGACTTGTGAAGACGTTCCTTGATTGTTGTACCAACGAGACGCGCGGACAACTGCTGGCGACCACGCATGATGTCGGCTTGATGTCGCAGTCTTTGCTGCGACGCGATGAGATGTGGCTGGCTGAACGCAATGGCGATGAGGTGTCGGAGATTTCCGCCGTCTCGGACTTCGCCGAGGCCCGCAAGGACACCGATCTCCGCCGCAGCTACCTCACGGGCCGCATGGGCGGGTTGCCGTCGATTGTCATTCACTGAGGAGACGCCCCATGCAGTTTCCGCGTTCATCCGGCAGTCGGTTCTACAAAAGGCTTTTCCCCGTCGGCGTAGAGGGAACGCGTACGGAAAGGGACTACTTCTCGATGTTTGATTCCCGTTACGTGCATGTGATTCCCGTGCCGAGTCGAGGTGGCAATAACCCGAACAAGGTCCTTGCTACACTGAAGGCGGAAGTGCCACGCTGTCAGTTGCGCGAAGGAGATTACCTCTGGCTTGTCGTCGATCGTGATGAGTGGTCCGAGGCGGAGCTTGAGTCTTGCAGGCAATGGGCGACGAATCAGCAAGAGTCCCCTGGCCTGAATAAGGGATTCTCGCTTTCCAATCCCAAGTTCGAGTTCTTGTTGTTGCTGCATTTCGAGGATGGTACATTCCATACGACCGCCAAGGCGTGTTACGAGGCGCTTTGCAGCCATTTGCCAGATTATAGCAAGTCTCTGAAGCGAAGTGACTTCGAAAGAGCGAAGATCGACCTTGCCTGTGCTCGGGCGAAGGCTCTTCTGGGAACGGCGGATCCAACCGATTGGCCGAGGTTGCCTGGCCAGACGACGGTGTTCACATTGTGCGAGGCCATTCGTCGCGTGGACGAAGAGGAACAGCAGAAGTTGATGGATGGATACGTTAACGAATGTGGAAATCCAGAGGTGGAGGCGAAACAATGAGCTTGACATTCGACGAGTCCGAAACCGAGAAAATGGTGATTGCCGAGATGAATCAGTATGGTACAAAATCTTGATGACTAAATGATCGTTTTCAATTAGAAATTTAGTAGGAGAACAACATGATGAAACACATTGCAAAGCAAGTTGGTGTATTGGTTTTAACGTTCGTTGCGCAGGGAATTCTGGGTGCGACGGAAACCGATTCGACCATCGATCCGAAATGCAACATCCCCGGGGTGACGGAAGGGCCGATGACGGACGACGCTGTTCTGGCGTTGATGGAGAAATCGGTTGAACCGTCTGTCTGGGCGGCGTACAAGGCGGCGCACGCGCAGGGGTTCTGGACCTTTGGCGAATCGCGGATGCGTCCCGTGCGGAACAACATCAAGCCGGCGCACTGGTTCGTTTCGGGCAGTTCCTGCGATGCGCATCTGACGTACGACGCGCAACCGGGCGAATGGTTCGCCGTGCAGTTCTGCGTCGTCTCCGAGACGGCGCGGAAGATGTCCTGGCGCCTGGCGTCCACGGGCGCTGTTCAGCCTGCATCGATTGAACTGATTTCAAAGCCGGCGTTCGACGTCGCGGCCGGGGCGGTGCAGCCGCTCTGGGCGATTGTCGTCGTGCCGAAGGACGCGGCGGGGCGTCGGCTTGAACTCGTTGCGGAAGCGACCGATGCGGCGTCGGGTGAACGGCACGCAGTGCGCTATGCGCTCGACGTGAAGGGTGCCGTACTCGCTGATGGCGGCGTGACCGATGCGTGGCGCCTTGCGCGTCTGCGCTGGCTTAACGCGTCTTCGCTGGGACGCGAACCCGTGGTGACGAAACCGTTTGCGCCGTTGACGGTCGACCGTGCGACGCGCACCATCCGCCTGACCGGCAAGGAGCTGGTCTTGGGCGGCAATGGCCTGCCGGCGCAGATCGTGAGCCATTACAACGGCAGCAATACGCGCGCGGATGCGCCGGCGTTCAATGTGCTGAGCGAACCGATGTCCTTTGACGTCACCTGCGGCGATGCGGGGAAGGCGGCGGAACTCGTGTTCACGAAGATTGCGCCGGACGAAGTCACGTGGCAGGCCACCGTGGGCGGTGCGAATGGCTTTTCCGTGTTCGGTCGTTGCGACTACACCGGAAGTCTCAGTTTCCGTGTCGTACCGGCGGCCGGTGTGAAGGCGGCGTCGTTGACGGTGACGCTGCCCGCTTCCGTGGTACGGTACATGGAAGGACTCGGACGCAATGGTGGTACATTTCCGAAGGATCCGCTCCATTGGACGTGGAACATCAACCGCCATCAGGATGCCGTTTGGGTGGGCCGCGTGAATGCGGGTCTGGCCTTGCGTTTCAAAGGCGCCAACTATGAGCGTCCTCTGGTCAACGCCTACTATCGTTGGAAAAAGTTGCGTCTGCCGGAGAGCTGGGGCGTAAACGGTTCGATCGATCTCGCACATCGGACGAGCGACGGCGCGGCGACGATCGTCGCGCGCGGCGAGGGACAGGGCGAGTACAATTTCGACCTCTACCTGACGCCGTTCCATCCGCTCGATCTCAAACAGCATTTCGCCGATCGCTATCATCACAATGGGGCGAACCTGCCGAACGACCAGCTGCTGGCCTGGGCGAAGCAGCGGGTTGCGGAAGGGTGCACGGTGTTCAACCTGCATCATGCGAAGGTGCAGAATCCCTACATCAACTATCCGTACAATGACGATGCGAAACCGTATCTGCACGCGATCATCAAGGCCGTGCATGACGCGGGCGGACTCTTCAAGCTCTACTATACGACCCGGGAAATCTCCCAGAACATCCCCGAGTTCTTCGCGTTCCGTTCGCTCAACGGCGAAGTGATGTTCCCGCGGGATGCGTCCGTGAAAGGGTGGCCGGTGACGAATTCGCGCGGACCGCATCCCTGGGTGCGCGAACATATCGGCACGGACGTGCTGCCGGCCTGGCGGGCAACGGCGAATTTCAAGGACTTCTATCCCCCGAAGCTCGACCTTGCCGTGATCACGACGCCCGAGACGCGCTTCGACAACTACTTCCTTTCGGGACTTGAATTCCTCGTCACGCGCTATGGCATCGACGGCATCTACATCGACGACACGGCGCTCTCGGCCGACGCGATGAAGCGCGCGCGGCGGATTCTCGATCGCGACGGTAAGCGCCGCCTCGTGGACAACCATAGCTGGAATCATCATAATCCGCATGCGGGTTCGGGATCCTCGGGGCTGATCTACCTCGAACTCTATCCCTTCTTCGACCGTCTGTGGCGCGGTGAGAGTTTTAGTCCGCGCTCGCCGGCGGACTTCTGGCTCGTCGAGATGAGCGGACTCTGCTACGGCATCGGGTCGGAGATTCTCGACTACAACGGGGGCGGGAGCTGGAATGGACTCGTCTTTGCCATGACGCATCGCCATGGCTACAACAAGATCGATCCTTCGCCGTTCTGGCGTTACTTCGATCAGGCCCGCCTCGGGGATTCGGAAATGCTCGGCTGGTGGGACGATGCGTGTCCGATCGGGACGTCCGATCCGGAGGTGAAGGCGACGGTCTATCGCCGGCCAGATGGCACCCTCACCGTCGCCGTGGCGAATTTCGCCTCCACGGCCAAGACGGTGACGCTCTCTGCACGTTCCTCGCTTGGTTTTACGCCGAAAAACCTCGCGCGTGTGCCCGCCATTGACCGGTTTCAGGCCGAAGGTACGCGTCCGTGGCAGCAGCCGTTCGACCTCCGGCCACAAGCTGGATGCGTCATTGAATTGACGAAGTGATCGTCCGGCGGCGTTCGTATGGGGACGGGAACAGGGAGGATTCCATGATGAAAAAGGGATTGATGGTCGTGATGTGCCTTTTCGCGGTACTGGTTTCAAGTGCCGCGGAACCCTTGGCGGCGGAGTGGCGGGCCGTGGACGAGGCGCTGGGGAAGAAGCATTCGCGTTCAGCGATGGGAATGCTGGAGAAGGTCGAGGCCAAGGCGCTGGAACTGAAACGTTGGCCGGATTATACGGCGGCGCGGCTTCGGCGACTGGCCCTGGACTACGACCTGGCCGATGAAACGGCAGCCGATCTGCACGACCCAAAGGGAGTGGTGGCGAAATTCGCGGGTGAGATTGCCGCCGCTCCCGTCGTGGTGCGCCCGATGCTGCGACTTGCGTTGATGCACTACTATGCGGAATTGGCGGCTGAGGAACGACGGTACGAGGGCCTACGCACCAAAATCGTCGGGGAGGTGACGACCAATTTGCCGCCGTGGTCCGCTGAACAGTTGAGACCGTCGCTCGCGAAGCTTTTCGCCCAAGTGATGGCCGATGCGCCCGCGCTCCAGGCAGCAAGGACCGCTGATTGGTCGCGTCTATTCGCGGTGCCGGCGTGCATCGTGGGTAAACGCAAAAATTCGGCCCCCTTGGTCCTGCCGGGCAATGAGCTCGGCATTGAGGCCGTACCGACACTTTACGACTTCGCGCTGGAGTGTTGCGTGCAACTCGTCAGTCATGACGAGATCGCCGAACATGACGCCCAAGGCAGGCTTACGGGGTTCGCGACCGAGGTGCTTGCGCGTCTTGACGAACGTATCAGGTTCCATGCCGCCGATACGAATCGCACCCCCTACGCCTACGCGAAGTTGACCCGCATCCGTTTTGAGGAGTCCGTGATGGAGGATGTCCCCGGACGAGAAGAAAAGGAGAAAGAAATCGCAGCATTCGGTGCGATTGCGGAGGAGTTCTTTGAGACGTCCTGGGTGAGCGCCCTCGCGGCGGATGACCGCGCCACCATCCTCAAGTGGAAGGAGGATAAGGGCAAGGATCATGCCGAACTTCAGGACTATTGTCGGCGCTTTGCCGCGAAGTGGCCGAACACCCCCGGTGGCGACAATTGCCGATCCATCGCTCAAAGTCTGGAAGCGCCGTCGCTCGACCTGTATGTGGAGCGGACCTGGGCCCACCCCTTGCCGAGTATCTCCCTTGAGTACCAGAATCTGACGGGAATCACGTTTCGGCTGGTACGGATCACGGTGGACGATTTCGCCAAGCACGATCAATTCAGCGGTACGCTCTTCCGCATCGGAAAAACGTTCAGGGAATATGTTCGCCGCCCGGCGGCCAAGACGTGGACGGTTAACCTGAAGCCCGCCGACAAACTCCACAAATTCCAGCAGACTCTGCCCGTTCCGTCGGATATCCCGAAAGGGCACTATCTGCTCTTTGCCACGGGGAACTGTCCGGGGGAAAAAACTCCGCCGATCTATGCGCGAATGATTACCGTGACCGACCTCGCCTTCGTCACGACGCGGATACCCGGCGGCTTTAGCGGATATGTGCTGGATGCGGAAAAAGGGACGCCGATCGCCGATGCGGAAGTCGAGTTCTGGCGACCGGTCAAAAACGAATGGGTGCGAAAGACGACGGTGAAGACCGGAGCGGACGGTGCCTTTTTCATTCCCGAACCGAAGGAGCGTGGGTACTTGCGCGCCGTCAAGGGAACGGACGAGGTGGTCTCTCCGTTGAACGACAGGAGTGCCTTTTCAAAAGGCGAATCGGCCAAACCGAAGCGTCTGGAACATGTCGACCTGACGCCGGACCGTGCCATCTACCGTCCGGGCCAGACCGTGAAGTTCAAGGGAATCGCCTTTTTGTCGGATCCGGAGAAAAACCGATTTCACGCTCTTGCCAACCGGCGCGTGTGCGTGTCGTTTAGCGATCCCGACGGGAACAATGTCGGCGAGATCACCCGCGTTTCCAACGCGTTTGGTTCGTTCTCGGGGGAATTTGTCATTCCGCGAGACCGTTTGACGGGTAGCTATCATCTTGATGCGACGTTTTGCGACGAGGATGAGGAAGCGCTTGTCGGCGAACTTGAGATCGATGTCGAAGAGTACCAACGCCCGAAGTTCACGGCGACGATCCGTCCCGTAAAGGACGCGAAGCTCAACGTCGAAACCCGGGCGACGGGATTCGCGAAGACCTTCACGGGACTTCCCGTACCGAATGCCAAGGTCGAATGGCGTGTTCAGCGGTCGATCTATTCCGGCGATTCGTATTCTGCCGAGAGTGTGACAATTGCCCGAGGGACGGTTCAGACAGATGAAAACGGCGAATTCTCATTCGTTTTCACGCCCACCGCGACGAGACCGAAGAAATCCAAAGACGATCTGGTTTTTGTTTTTGACCTTTCGGCTGAAGTGACGGATCGTACAGGCGAAACGCATGAGACGGAGACGTGCGACTTTAGAATCGCCGACATACCTTGGAAGGCTTCGATTGAGTTTCAGTCCGAGGAGGGATGGATCACGCAGACGACCCCGACGAAACTAGCGGTTTGGCTCCAAACGCGCAACGACGAACCAGTCGTCCATGCCCGAGGAACGGTCGAAATATTCGCCCTGAAGGGGCCGGATCGGGTGGTGCGCGCACCTGCACCGACGCCCTCGAGCTGGTGTAGTTGGGAGGGGTCGGAGGAGAAGCTCTGGGATGTGACGCAATGGCCGACGGATCGCCGGGTGGCGGTATTTGAGGTGATTACGGATGCCAAGGGTAAGCTCGTGGTGGAAACCGGCACTTTTCCGGTCGGGGTCTATCAAGCTCTCTACAAGTCGATTGCCCCGAATGGCAAAGAGGTTTGGGACACGTTGACTTGGTGCGTGATCGATCCGCAGGCGAAGACTTACGCGATTCGCGAACCCAACTATGTCCGCCTGGAGCGGCCCATGGTGAAGATCGGTGAGACGGCGCGGCTCTTCTGGGGGAGCGGCTACGACGATGTGTGGTGCCGGACCATCGTGCGGCGTGGACAGAAGATCCTGCTTGACGAGGTTCGCACGAACACGGCGTTTTGCGTGGAGGTACCGGTGACGGCGGACCTTGCCGGCTCGCTTTCCTTCGAGACGATCTGCGTGCGTGAGAACCGGTTGCTGCAAGAGACGCGACACGTCTACGTGCCGCGTCCCAACCGCAACCTCACGATTGAGCGTTCGCATCTGACATCGAAGTTGATGCCGGGTACTGAGGAGACCTGGACTCTGACCGTACGCGGCGCCGAAACGAACGACGTGCGTCCAGGCGTGGAGTTGCTGGCGTTTCTCTACGACCGGTCGCTTGATGCGTTGGATGAGTTTGGCCCTTACACGTTGTGCTCGCCTTTTGCGCATGATGAAAATCCGCTGACCCTCACGCCGAATTGGGGGTTTGCCAATTCCATGGGAATTTTCCATTTATGGGAGAGCGTTAGGTCGAACGTCCCCCGCAGGTACTGGGAAGGTTTCGAGCTTTGGAACACGGCTCCATCGGCTTTTTTCATGCGGTTTCGCGAAAGTCACATAGATTACTTGAAGGAATCGGGAGATTTCGGCGATGGTGATGGCCCTGATCAGAAGAAGGTGATTACGCTGCCTGGCGAGTCGAATATCCAGTCCGAAGGCGCGGCTTATAGGCCATCTCCTCAGAAGGTAATTGGCGGCGAACCGCCGCCGGTCACGATGCGGAAGAATCTGAACGAGACGGCATTCTTTCTGCCGCATCTCATCACCGATGAAAAGGGCTCGGTGACCTTTTCGTTTAAAGTGCCCGAAGCGCTGACGGGCTGGAAGTTCATGGTCCTCGCGCACGACGCGCAGTTACGTGCAGGCGTACTTATGGATACGACGATCATGACGACGAAGCCGCTGATGGTCGAGCCGATTGCGCCCCGGTTTGTACGCGAGGGTGATCGACTGGCCTTCCCTGTGAAAGTGACGAATCGCGAAAATGTCCCCCAGACCGGCACGGCGACTCTGGACTTTTTCGATGCGGCAACCGACAAGCCGCGTGTGCTGGGCGGCGGTGCGACTTCGCAGGCGTTCACGCTGGGTCCCAACGAATCGAAGACGCTCATGTTCGATCTCGTGATTCCCGATGGCTGCCGTGACTTGCGCTATGTCGCGGCGGCGAAGGGCGCGAATTTCTCGGACGGCGAGGAAGGAAAGCTGCCCGTTCTTTCCAAGCGTCTCCTGGTGCGGGCGTCACTGCCGATCCAGATCGCGCAGGCGGGGATGAAAACGGCCACGTTCAAGGAATTGGCGGCGAGTGCGGCATCGCCCACGTTGAAACACGTCGAGCTCGCCGTGAACGTCGTGGGCGATCCTGCGTGGCATGCGTTCCTCGCGTTGCCGTCGCTCAAGGAGTCGTCGCACGAGAGTCTCGAGCGGGTGTTCAGCCGGTTCTACGCGAATGAGGTGGCGCAGCATCTCGTACGGTCGCGTCCCGATTTCAAGACGGCGGTAAAACGAGTGTTTGGCGATCAGTTCGAGTCCAGGCGCTTCGCCCTCGAACAGCTCAAGCAACTTGAACAAAACATCAAAGAAGACGGCGAAGAGGGCTGTTTGTGGCCGTGGTTCCCTGGTGGACCGAAAGACACTTGGGTGTCGATGTACATTCTCACCGGGTTTGCCCGACTTGATCGTTTGGCGGGCGATTCAACTCGGGTGCCCAAGCCGGATGATATGGAGTTGGTGCAAAATGGTGTGAATGGCGCGATGGCGCGCCATGTCGAGGTCCGCAAGGATGCGTGTCGGCAACGCAAAACCGAATTCGTCCCCGACTCGTTGGAACTGCATTGGCTTTATCTCCTGTCGTTCACAGGTACGAAGGCGGATCCGGCGCCGTTCTTGCTCGCCCGCTTGCGCGAGACGTGGACGCGCCTGGACCTCGCCGGCACGGCGATGGCGGCGATCGTCCTCGCGCGCCAGCCGGCGAAGGACGACCAGACGCTGGCGCGCACGATGGTGCAGTCCCTCAAAGAACGTGCCGTGCGCAGCGAGGAATTCGGACTCTCCTGGAAGCGTGCGCACGACTTCGGCGGTTCGCCTTTTGCGACGTCCGTGAGCGACCAGACGCTCGCGATGGAGGCGTTCCTCGAAGTCACGCCGGAAGACGTCGCGTCCTACAAGGCGGCGCGTCAGTGGTTGCTCGAGCAGAAGCGCACGCAGAACTGGTCCACGACGGTCTCGACCGTTGATGCGGTCTATGCGATTCTGCGCGGGGTGGGTCCGACCGCGTCGACGACGAAGAATGACGATGTCGTGACGGTTTCGCTCGACGGCGTCGAGGTGCCGCGCAAGGCTGTCGTGGCCGATACGGGGTTCTACGAATATCGGGTGCCGCGTGAAAAGATCACGGCGAAGCTCGGCGAGGTTGCCGTCTCGCGGAAGACGGATGCGCTCGGATGGGTGTCCGTCAACTGGACGTATCTCGAAGACGCGGCGAAGGTCCATGCGTTTGAACAGGCCGGGCTCGGGGTGACGAAGACCTACTACAAGAAGGCGCGGATGGACGGCAAGGAGTGTCTGGTGGCGCTCAACGGCGGCGAGGTGCTGGAACCGGGCGATGAACTCGTTGCGCGACTGGTCCTGGATTCGAATCGGCTCTACGAGTATGTGCATCTGCGAGACGAACGACCGGCCACCGCCGAACCGGTGGACGTGCAGTCGCACTATCGCTGGCAGGGTGGCCTCGGGTTCTATCAGACGACGGGCGATACGGCGATGGACTACTACATCGACCAGCTGCCGCAGGGGCGGTTCGTCCTCGAAACGTCCTACCGCGTGCGTGAGCGTGGTACATTCACCTCGGGCCTCGCTTCAGTACAATGCCTGTACGCACCCGAGTTCGGCGCCCACTCCGCCACAACCACGCTCACCGTCAAATGAGGCAGTGTAAAACTCAGTAGTGTGGTCGCCCCGCTCGCGCTGCCAGCTCTCGAGCGTGCGCGGGGTGCGGCCGATCGAGTGGCCCGTGCGGCAGGCCTCGCGCCAGAAGGCGCGGCGGTACTCCTCCGAGTCGAGGCCGAGCACGTCCTCCGCGAACCAGTCGAAGAAGGGTTTCGCGGGCGGTTCGGGCGGGGCGAGGGCGTGGCCGGCGGCGAGGAGGCGATTTCTGATTTTTTGGTTCATCGGGTCAAAGTATAGCAAAGCGGGCGGGGAGGTTCAAGGGGAAAGTTTGATTTTGTTGTGGAACGGTTGAAGTGCGGCGAAAGGTTCTATAAATAAACTACCTCTTGACCCTCATTTGAGAGTTGTGATATACTGCCGTCAGTTATCTGGTTGTCAGTTCGTGTATCTCTTTTAGGAGAAGGAGTGCACTTGGGACAATCCGATATTCACATATCAAATTGGAGTCTAGAATGAAAGTCGGACAGAAGAAAATGGGGGCAGGAACCTTTGGGTCCGATTTGATGTTCTGGGTGAAAGCCATCTTGCCATTGCTGCTGATCGAATATGTGATCTTGTTTTCTTGCCTAGAGGCCAAATTCGGTCGAGGATTCCAACATGCCCGGTATGTGGTCGATAATAATCGACGAATTCCGTTATGGTATCCATACGAGGTCCATGAAAATTACGGTACCATTGAACTGGCGTATTGGGGTGGCAGGGGAAATGACGATGTGCTGCTGCGAGAGTCGCGTCCGGCAGAGGGTGGTCCGATTCAGCCCTTGCTGAAACTGGCGGATGGCATTGTCGATTTTCAGATTGGAACGAATGTCTTCTGCGGAACTCGTGACGTGAGGTCGCAGAAGGGGCGAGAACGCTCAGAAGACAATCCTGTAGTCGGGATTCAGTATTTCCTTTTTGCAACCAACATGAATGCGGTTGCCTGTTTCGAGGATGAAATGGAGTATCTAAGACGATGCTCGTCCTATGGCATCGACGGGAAGATGCGGAAGTGTTTCGAGGCGAACTTCACGGACTTCAGCAATCGGCCGGAAGAGCGTCGCACGCTTGGTAATTTCCTGTATTTCCTGTTGAAGAATCCCCTGAGCCGTGAAGGTAAGGAATTGTTGCTCTTCCTGATGGGCGTCCCGTTTATTGTTTGGCTGCTGATCGTCTGGGCATGCTGGTCTCGCCATGCGTCAAAGGAAGAAAAAGACTGAAGTCAGCTGATGTGCCTGGCAGGATGGACAGGACAAGCAGGACGGGCAGGACGCGTAGGACCGGGCAGAACACGCGAATCGTCCTGCGCGTCTTGCCCGTCTTGCGCGTCCTTGGGGGGCGGCGCGGCTCAGCGACCGACTCCACCCAATCGAACAATCGAACAATCCGAACAATCGAACAATCGAACAATCCGAACAA
>JAKSOY010000419.1 GCA_024405255.1 Kiritimatiellia bacterium | reverse complement strand
CTCGCGACGTTCTTCATGCGCTTCTACCGCCAGCTCATCACGGACGGGCGCGTCTACATCCTGGAGACGCCGCTCTTCCGCGTGCGCAACAAGAAGGAGCAGTACTACTGCTTCTCGGACCAGGAGCGCGAGGAGGCGATCAAGAAGTGCGGCCGCGGCTGCGAGATCACGCGCTTCAAGGGCCTCGGCGAGCTGAACGCGAAGGAGTTCAAGGACTTCATCGGTCCGGACATGCGCCTGACGCCGGTCACCTGCTCCGACGACATCGACGTCGAGAAGACGATCAAGTTCTACATGGGCGCGAACACGCCCGAGCGCAAGGACTACATCATGGACTCGCTCGTGTGCGACTCGAGCGATTTCTAAAGGAGGCGGACGGCGAATCATTGACGAGCACAGTTTGGATTTGGTAAAATAAGCTGAGTTAGTAACAAAATAAGTGACAATCAGTGCGTAGATTGCAAGAAGAATGGCTTGAAAAGTATCAGGGGGTGCCGTTTACGGCAGCTGACCTGAAGACTGATCTTTGTGATTATTCGGCTGTTCGCATGAAGTTGTCACGACTTGTGTCGCAAGGAGTGTTGCTCCGTTTGAAGAAGGGCTTTTATTGCCTGGCACCAGACTATTCGTCCAAGTTGATTGAACTCGGTGTCATTTCAAACGCGCTTTATGGTCCATCGTATGTCTCATTCGATTCAGCCCTCTCGCTTTACGGTCTCATTCCTGAACGTACCTATGAGACGATGTCCGCAGTCGTGAAGCGCGGTGCAAGCTATCGAACGCCGTTTGGCACGTTCAGATACTATCAGATCCCCGATCTGGTCTTCGGACTTGGCGTCCGAAGCGAGAAGACGGCAAACGGCACGTATCTGATGGCCAATCCGACGAAGGCTTTGTGCGATACGCTTTTTCGAAAACAGCTCTTGCGCGTCACTTCGCCCAAGACGCTGCGCGAATTTCTTGAAGTGGACATGCGGTTCGACTTCGATTATCTGGGCGAGCCCGACCAAGACGTGCTGCAGGCCTATGCGACCTGCGGACGGAAGGCCGGAATCTTCAATGCGCTCAAAAGGATTTTCTCATGACGACATTCGATTCGATGGTCTCGGAGTTCAGGCGTGCCAATGCCGCCGACGACCGCAACGCCACGCACGAGGTGATGCAGCAGATCGCCCTCGCCGGACTCGCCCGTGGCGGGTTCTTCGAGAAGGCGGCCTTCTACGGTGGGACATGCCTGCGGATCCTGCATGGCATGCGTCGCTTTTCCGAAGACATGGACTTTTCGCTGCTTGAACCGGACTTGAATTTCCGCTTCGAGGACTATTTCCCGGCAGTGGTCGAGGAGTTCAAGCTCGCGGGGAAGGATGTCGAGATCAAGATGAAGCACAAGGGCCAACCCTCGGCGATCGAGAGCGCGTTCCTGAAGGAGTCGTCCGACGTTTTCGACATCGGTTTCACGACCGAGAAGCGACTGAAGGTCAAGATCGAAGTGGACATCGATCCGCCGCCGAAGTTTGCGACCGAGATGCGGATTCTCGGTGCGCCGCGGAACTGTCTGGTGCGCACGTACGATCTGCCCGGACTTTTTGCCGGCAAGGTGTCTGCCGCGCTGTTCCGCAAGTGGAAGAACCGCGTGAAGGGTCGGGACTGGTATGACGTTGCCTGGTACATCAGCCACCGCGTTCCGCTTGACCTTGCGCATCTCGTCGAGCGTGCCAAGGAAAGCGAGCCCGGTGCGGATGTCTCGACGCCGGAGAAGGTGTTGGCCGCGTTCGACGCGAAGATCGATGCCATAGACTTCGAGGGGGCCAAGCTGGACGTGGGCCAGTACCTGATGGACGAATCCGAGCTCGACATCTGGAGCAAGGACTTCTTTCGCCAGATGGTGCGCAAAATCGTTTTCAAGGACGTGGGATAAGCAAGGAACGAAATGGGAAAGAACGATAAGAAAGACAATCAGCCGCCGAGCTTGTTTGACAACCTCGACATGTTCGCGCCGGCGAAGGCGGTGGAGAAGAGTGGGGGCGAGGGCACCCCCGACTCGGAGAAAACGGGCGAGATGAAGAAGTTGGCGAAGAAACACGGAGGCGAGGACGCCCCCGCCCCTGTGAAGGCGAACGTCTTGGCGTCTTCAAAGGGTCTGACCGGCCGCGGGCCGATGCAGGAGCTCTACGACTTCAACTTCCGGCAGTACTCGGCGTACGTCATCTGCGACCGCGCGATTCCGGCGGTGGAGGATGGCCTCAAGCCCGTGCAGCGGCGCATCATGCACTCGCTGTGGGAGAAGGACGACGGCAGGTACACGAAGGTCGCGAACATCGTCGGCCATGCGA
>JAKSOY010000418.1 GCA_024405255.1 Kiritimatiellia bacterium | reverse complement strand
CTGCACCTGGAGCTTCGAGAGCTGCTTGATCGGCTTGTAGGCGATCAGGAGCGGCGCGACCATCGGCACGATCGTCGAGATCTTCACGTCGGCGGCAAAGCACCAGACGAGAAAGGCACACAGCAGGAGAATGCCGACCGTCTCCACCGCGGGACCGACGAGAAGTCCCCAGCGGAGCGCCTTCAACGTCGCCTTCAGCGTCTGGTCGTTCGCCTTCTCGTAGCGCTGCTGTTCGTAGCCCTCGGTATTGTAGGCCTTGACGGCCTTGACGCACGTGAGGACCTCATGGATGCGGCTGCCGACAAGGGAAAAGCGCTCCAGCGCCTTGCGGGACCACTTGCGGATGACTTTCGAGAGAAAGACGACGGGAATCATGAAGACCGGGAATCCGATCGCCAGGATTCCCAAAGTCGGCAACATATGGTTGTGCGCGGCGGTCCAGATGATGAAGCCAAGCGAGACGGCGATCTCAAACGGCGCCTGCGCGACTTCCTGGAGGACCGTCTGGACGATGAGCTGCACCTGCTGCGGATCGGACGTGCAGCGGGACATCAACTGCCCGACGTCAATCCGACCGTGGAACTGCATGGATTGCGCGTTAATGGTCCGCATCAGCTCGCAGCGGACGTCCCGCACCGTCTTCATGCCGGCCCACGCCAGGCAATAGTGGTTGAGAAAGACCAGTCCGCAACGCAACAGAGCCAAAAGCGGCAAGAAGATGATGACGGCAAACAGCAAAGGCAGACCCATCGCCTCGTTGTCGTCCTGCATCTCAATGCCGACTTTCGAGGCCCAGCTCTGCAGCTTGCCGTATTCCTTGAGAATCTTCTTCGACTGCTTGTCTGTCGCCGAGGCGGCGACAGTACGGTGTCGTTCCGCCTGCGCTTCTGTCGCCGAGGCGGCGACAGTACGGGCGGACAGCGGGTCTGTCGCCGAGGCGGCGACAGTACGGGCGGAATCCGTACTGTCGCGGCCCTCCGCGACAGAAGCCCCCCCCTGTCTCTGTTCCGCCTGCGCCAGCGCGGGCTGGATCATCCCGAACATCGGCACGAGCGTTCCCGCCGTCAAAACGCCGCAGAGGACGCCCATCGCGAGGCGAAACTTGTACTTGCGCGCAAACGTCCACAATCGCGCATACGCCTCCTTGGCGGTATAATCGCGATCAAAAAACTCCTGTCGGTAATTCACTTTCATAAACGCTGTCCCTAATCCTTCACCTGCCAATACCCGGTCTTGCGGGAACCGACGCGAAGCAGTTTGCCTTCAGCCTGAAGCCGAGTCATCGCCTTGGTCAAGACCGATCGTGTAACTTCAAGAATGTCGCATAGCTCCTCTTGGGTCACATATGAATCAGCACGGATGTTTTCAATGATCGCCGCCTTCAGCGAATCTTGTCCATGGTCGGGATTTATTGTTCCGACATTCGCCGATATCTGAAGTAAATCATCGGCTTTGTCTCCATATTCAATAATTCCAAGAACACGTTTCTGAAGGAAAGACTCTATTTCGCGCAACCGACGAACGGACAGATTATGCGTATGATGAGGCGTAAAGCGGAATCCTATGAGTTTTTTCAACCGCTCCCGCATTTCATCCGTAACCCCGCCGGGAAACGAAAGCCATCCGTCATAACACGCAGGGCGGACACGATTTAGGAAAAGCCGAAGGTCGTCAAACTCATGGCCCTTAGTACCCGGTGCGTCCACCGCCTGAGAGAACAGCCCGTAGCCGTTGTCGAAAATCGGCGCCGCATCGACAATCTCGTTCGTGTCGTTGTCAACGAGATAGCCGAAATTGCCCATGTGTCGGTCGGTGTTGAAGATGAGCGCATCAAAGAGAAAGACGTTCGCGAAGCGCGGATCGTCAATCGGATCCAACTTGTCCGTCAGCCGTTTGGCCGGAACGAACGAATAGCGGTCGCTGGTGAAGAGCGGGCTCGTGCAGCACAAGTTGCCCTTAAACTTCTCCAGACCGTATTCCGCATGCGGCAGCTCCAACGCGGCGGCGATCTGCGCCGCATAATATTCGGAGTAAGGTTCGAAACCAGCATTGACGGCGCCTTTCGTTCCGGATTTGTAAAGCCGGACCTCGTCCCCGACCCGCCGCCAGCACTTGGCCAAGTTACCGTCCGTCGTATATTCCGGCGACGAACGCCACCCGCGAGCCGAAACCGAGCCTTCGCCAGTCAAGGCCAGGAACGAAATGGTTTTCGAAAATGGATTCTCGTAAAGGTTGACGTCCGCCCAAGTCTTCTTCGACTTGTCTCCCACAATCCAATACACGTCGTTGAGCGAGAGCGCTCGACACAACTCAAGCACATGACGCGTGTCCTTCGGATCAAGCCCCTGCTT
>JAKSOY010000417.1 GCA_024405255.1 Kiritimatiellia bacterium | reverse complement strand
CCGCCAAGCACCGCAACATCATGGTCGTCGGCGACGACTTCCAGTGCATCTACACGTGGCGCGGCGCGCAGTTCGAGAACATCATGAACTTCCCGGATCGTTGGGACGGCTGCCAGATTCTCAAGCTGGAACGCAACTACCGTTCGCTGTCGCCGATCCTCGATGTGGCGAACTGCGTGATGAAGGACGTCAAGCATCAGTTCGAGAAGACGCTGCGTCCGTTCCGTACGGGACTCGCCGTGAAGCCGCGTCTCTACCACGTCTACGATGGACGCGCGCAGGCCGAGGCCATCTATCGTCTCGTGACGGCGCTGCACGAACAGCGCAATGTGCCGTATTCGGATATGGCCATCCTCTATCGGTCGCACTATACTTCGATCGACATTCAGATGACGCTCACGCGCAATCGCGTGCCGTTCCGCATCACGAGTGGCGTGGGCGTGTTCGAGCAGCTGCACGTGAAAGACGTGCTGGCGTTTCTGCGGCTCTGTCTGGATCCGACGTCCGAACTGAGCTTCCTGCGTCTGCTGGAAATGCTGCCGGGTGTCGGCGAGGGAACGGCCCGGAAGTACTGGAAGGCGCTGGGCGGTTCGTTCGACGGAACGAATGCGATGGAACGGATGAACCTCAGCACGATGATGTGCGCGAAGGGGAAGGCCGCGTGGGAGCAGATCGCGCTCGCGTTCGCGCGCGCGCCGGAGCATCTCAAGGCGGGCGAAGACCGGCTTCTGATCGAAGATTTCTGCAAGCTCTTCTATGCGGATCATCTGCACAAGGCGTTCGAACCTGAAGACGCGGATTCACGGCTGGACGACATCGGCGAATTGATGTCCCAGATCGCGACGATGCAGGGCGGCATCAAGCAGTTCCTCGACGAAGTCGCGTTGATGACGAATCTCGATGCGAAGGCGAAGGACGGTCTGCCCCAGGACCATCTGACGATGACGACCGTGCATCAGGCGAAGGGCATGGAATGGCCCGTGGTGGTTCTGCCGTGGCTCTCGGATACGGTGTTCCCCAGCGCGCGGGCGATCGAGGAAGGCAATCTCGACGAAGAGCGGCGCCTGTTCTATGTGGCCGTGACGCGGGCGAAAGACTGCCTCTACATGGCGGTGCCGAAGGCGAAGAAGACGGCCGATGGGGGGCTCTTTCCCGTCGATCCTTCGACCTTCGTACGCGAGATCCCGCCGGAACTCGTGGAAGAGCAGACGCTCTATTCAGCTGACCGGGGCTATGGCGGCGATGCCGGACGTGCGCGCCACAGCTGGGACGATTCATTCGACGACGACGACGATCCTCCGCAGACAAGCAGTGGCAATTCCTGGCGAGGTGGCGGCGGCGGCTGGTCCGGCGGAAGCTCCCCGAGAGGCCGTTCCAAACCTGTCTACAAAACTACCTGGCGCCGATAGGCGATAAGCGATTTGTAAATCCATGTCCGCTTGCCTAACGCAAGGGAATGTGGTAGAATAGTCGCATATTGGAAACTTTGAAAAGGGATCCAATGAAGGTCAATCCTTCATGTGAAGGATGCCGATGCCGTAGCTTTTTGATGCAACTTCTGTGAAATCCAGCTGGAAAGGAATGTGAAATGAATTGGAAGAACGTCTTTTCACTGCTCGCCGCCGCGATCTGCGTACTAGGTGCGGAGGCGGCGCAGCCGCATATCACGACGGCGGTTTCGTATAATGGCATCTGGTCTGTCGGCCCCAATTTTATTTACCATATCGACCCGGGCGGGTCGGTGGTGGTCAACAAGGCTAACGGAAACTGCTACATGGAGATTTTGAAGACATCAGCCGGTTCGCCCGCCGAAGTGTGGCTGGAGGGCGGCACGGCCCAGGCGGAGGTATTGGCGTTTCGCGGCGAATATGCGACCTATTTCCAGAAGTCGGGGACGCTGACGCTGACGGGAGGCGGGTTCCTCATCGACGGCGGCAACGTTGTGGGGTCACGCACCTGGCTGGCCGGTGGTACCTGCAATGCCACGGTCAATTTCCGCAATACCGTCGTCGCGGAATTCCGAATGAGCGGCGCGAAACTCATCGCCCCCACTTTCGGCGGCGCCAACATGGACAAGGCCAAAATCTATTTCGATTTGACGAATACCGCCTACGCGGTGACGGGCGACTACCGGACGAGCAATCACTATGCCATCAAGGCGACGACGCCAATCACGCAAGCCCCGAAGTCGCTCACGATCACCGGTACGCCCGTTTCGGGTTGCGCCTATGGGCTTGTCGACGGCATCACCAATGACACGTTCTTCACCCAGACCACAGTGAGCGTGCCTGCCGGCTGGGAGTTCTCGCGGCGCGGTGGCAAACTGCTGCTGATCGAGTCCGCGCCCCTCGCCGTCAAGACGGCCACATGGACCGG
>JAKSOY010000416.1 GCA_024405255.1 Kiritimatiellia bacterium | reverse complement strand
TCCAGCTCGCGAGCGAGCGCACGTAGTTGTGTCCCCATTCGATTTCGCTGTAGGGGTTGCGGTTCAGACCGTTGTAGCGCCCGCACACGCCGTCGAGAATCGCCAGCGCTTCCTTCTCCAGCCCTTCGCAGATGAGTTCGGCGGCCGTCGTGTATTCGATGCCGGTCCACACTTCGCTCCAGTAGGTGAACGGATACTTGACCTCGTCGACCTTCGGATAGGTCATCAGCAGAAGGCCGGCCTCTTCGTCCATCGCGTAGGTACGGTAGTAGTTGCAATGGTCCGCAAGCTCCTGACGGAAGTTGTACTTCGCGATCGCCGCCGCCGCCTTGCGCACGTTCTCGGGCTTCGCAAGATAGCCGAGGCCGAGCAAGTGGGCGGTCTGCTGGCCGAGCAGCTGATCTGAGAGACAGCCGTTGCCCATCTGCTGGCCGAGTTCGGGATCGTCGAGCAACTGGATGTAGTACTCGCCGTTGAACAACTTCTCGTCCGTGAGGCGGCGTCCGCTTTCGAACACGCGCCGGCACTCGTCGGCGAAGGCCGTGTCGCCCGCGACCTTGGCGAATTCCTCGGCCGCGCGCAAGGCGCCCAGATACCAGAACTGCGCGAGCGGGTTCGGTCCGCAGAAGCAGATGTCGTAGGTGTTGAACTGGCCCTCGCGCATGTCGACGAGTCCGTCCTTGTTCTGGTCGAAGCCCTTGGGCGACCAGAGATAGTTGGCGGACTTCTTCATCTGCGGCAGATACTGGGTGAACCAAGCGCGATCGCCGGAGAAGAGTCCGTCACGATAGAGCTTCATCATCACGCCGCACTGTCCGTCCACGACCTTGTGTCCGCACATGGACGCCGACTTGCCGGGTTCGAGCGGCAGCTTCTGATGGCAGGGAATGCTGCCGTCGGCACGCATCATCATATTGAATTCGACATCGCGCTTCGTCCGCGCCAGGTAGGGGAACAGGAACCCCGTGGCCTGCTCGTAGTTGAAGACGTGCGTCGTGCTGCCCGAACTGCACCCAAACGTCGCGCCGACGCCTTCAAAGCCCATGAAACGGCCTGCTGCGTCGCGGAACTCGCCCGAGCCCTTGTAGACGGCGAGGTTCATCGCCGCGCGCTCCTTCATCGCCGCCGGATAGTCGCATCCCGCAAAGGCGCGCGCAAAGGCGAGAGAACGGGCCTCCAGCTGGGAGAGACGCGGCAGCGTCTTCGTCGCCACGTCCCAGGCGTCTGCATACTGCGTCGCATACCAGTTGCCGCAAGGACGTTTACCCCAGCCATAGCGATTCGGGAAATGCCAGAAGAGATGGAAGGCGAAGACGGCCTTCGCGCCAGGCGCAATCGTCTTTTTCACCGCCAAAGACGCCACCGGCTTGCCATTCTGTACCGCATTGAATTCACCGTTGTCCGTGAAATCGCGCCACCATTCCTGCGTGGCGTGAACGGTCTGGCTCCAGTTGCCCCGACGAATCGCCAGACGCGCGCTCACGCCGTCCGTCTCCTCCGTGACGAACGCCATCGTGCCGGCCGCCTCGTGCGTAGGCTCAAGACCCGACGCCGTATACCAGATGCCGCGGAAACCGGCCCCCTCGCGGAACTCGTTCTTGGGCTTGCGATTCTGCGCGTCATGCGAGCCGTTCAGTCCGATCAGGTTGGGTATCAGGCCCGCCACGGACACCTCAAGCGCCTCGTCGGACGTGTTCGTCACTTCGTAGGCAAGCGACCCGAACGGGATGCCGCTCGCCACCTCGTCGCCCGGAATGAACGGACTGAATCCCTTGACGGCCACCTTGACCGGCATCGAACGGTCCTCAAGATTCACCGTACCGAACGGGAATCCGCCGTCGAACGACGCCTTGCGGAAATGCGCGAAACCGCAGTTCGGCGACCCTTTGCCCGTGAACTGCTGGCGCTCCCACGGACAGGTCGGTCCCTGCAGCATCTTGCCGAGACGCGGCGTCTTCTTCCCCTTGAGAGTGATCGCAAAGAACGGCGTCAGATAGTCGTTGTCAAATCCGGCGGGGATGTACTCGCGACGTGTGGCGTTCATCATCACCCAGTCGACGAGTTCGCCGCGTCCACCCAGCGAGAAGGATCCCGTACCGATGCCGCCCAAGGGCAAGGCCACCCGATAGAGATGATCCTGATCGTAATGTTTCAACACGGGCCAGTTCGCGGCAGGTTCCCAAACCGCACCCGCTGTGAGCGCAGCCGCGACCACAACAGCCGCGAAACCAATTTTGTCATTCATCTCGTCATTTCCTTTTGGTAGTTGTTCTGTTCTTGGATTAAATTCTCAGCGCCACTATTCCTCGACGACAACACGAAAACCGACGTCGTACACGGGCGCGTACGGACGGTACGCACGGCGGAAGGACGCCGTCGCGAGTTTCGGACGCGAATACCACGAGCCGCCGCGCACCACGCGCTTCTCGTCGCCCGTGC
>JAKSOY010000415.1 GCA_024405255.1 Kiritimatiellia bacterium | reverse complement strand
GCCGGCATCCGTCCGTCGTCATCTACTGCACCGGCAACGAGACGCGCATCGACCGCATCGCCGAGGACTACCTGCGGCATGTCGCCGAGATGGTACACACAGGCACGGATTCGCTCCTCTCGCCGATGAGCGCGATGCGTGGCGTCGAAGGCAATATCCTGCCCGGGAAGGACGACATCGCGAAAACACCCTTTTTGCACAATCCGAAGCGCATGGCACGACTGGCGGGCTATTGCGACCTCTTCAATCCCTGTCAGCAGGGACTGACGAGCTACTTCACCGTCAACAGTGCCGGCCCCGAGCGACTGGACGCATTGGGCGCCGCCTACTGCGGCAAGCCGCTTCTGGCGCACGAGATCTGCATCGACGGCACGTTTCTCGATTTTTCGACCGAGAAGCTCTATCCCGCCGACTCGCCCGTACTGAAGTCGGGGATGTTCCGTGAATCCCGGCGGATGCTGTCCGAAAAGGGTCTGCTGGCGCGGAGCGATCTCTACTTCCGCAATTCCAACGAATGGATGCGCCGGCAGCGCAAGTTCACGTTCGAGAAGATCCGCGCCTCCGACCGCACGGCAGGTTACGACTTCCTGGGCGACATCAACACGCAGGGCGTGCTCTATGGCTACAACGTGGGGATGATGGACGAGTTCTACCGTCTCAAGCCCGGCGAGACGGTCGAGAACGTGCGGCGGTACAATTCCGCGGCGGTGCTACTCGCGAATTTCGGCAGCGACTTCACGGTGACGGCGGGGACGGAGAAGGGCGTTCGCTTCTCGATCTCGAACTATGACCGCGACTTCGCGGAGGCAGAGCTTGCGGTTGCACTCGTGCGGGCGGCGGATGGCAAGGCCGTGTGGGAGAAGCGCATCGCGTGCGGCGCGGTACCGAACGGACGGCTCTCGATGCTGGCCGACTGCGCGGTTCGCGTGCCCGCGACGTCCGCGCCCGTCAAGTACCTGCTGAAGGCGCAGCTCGTTACGGCAGACGGAACGGCGGCGGCGAACGAGTGGGAGGTCTTTGGCTTCCCAAACGCGGTGGTGTCGGAGCCGAAGAACGTACGGGTCGCGACGCAGATTTCGCGCGCCGACCTGCTGGCGGCGCTCGTGAAGGGCGAGCGGGTCGTGCTGTTCGGACCGGGTCCGTTCAAAAGCGAGGGCACGAGTTTCCGCTCGACATTGCCAGGACGCAACAGCGGTCACGTTGCGACCGTTGTCCAAAAGGGACATCCGGCGCTTGAAGGGATGCCGTGCGAAGGGTACTGCGGGTGGGAGTTCCGACGGTTGATCGAAAACGGGCGTGCCGTGCAGCTCGAAGGCCCCGTGCCATTCGATCCGATCGTCGAAATGGTGACGCCCGAGAGGTTTCCGGTTCGTCGGGCGGCGCTGTTCGAGTACCGCGTGGGCAAGGGGCGTCTGTTGGTCAGCGGCTTCAACATGAAGGGGTCTGCGCCGGAGCAGGTCTGGTTGCGCAACCGGCTTGTCGCCTACGCGGCGTCAGACGCGTTCGCGCCGAAGGACGCGCTTTCGGTGCAGGACCTTGAGCGGTTGCTCAACGTACCACGGGTCATTGGCAAGCCCAATAACAATCTGGCGAACAACCCCTACGACCCCTCGTCGGTCGTCCGTGCCGGGGCGAATGCACAACCATGAGCGAATGGAAAATGTAAAATGAAGAATGAAGGGCATGCCGTGTTCCGCAGACGCATTTTTGTCCCTTCGTATGGAACGGAATTTGGTATAATAGGGGCATGAAACCGATATCGACTGATATAAGCGACTTCGAGGCTTTGCGCAAGGAGGGACTTGTCTATGTGGACAAGACCGCCTATCTGCATCGTCTCATCACTACGAAGGGACGCAAGTTTTTCTTCCTGGCGCGTCCGCGGCGGTTCGGCAAATCGCTCGCCGTGACGACGCTGAAGTCGATCTTCCTCGGGCATCGCGCGTTCTTCGAGGATCTCGCCATCTCCAAGACCGACTACGACTGGAAGCCGCATGCGGTCATCCATTTCAACTGGGGGCGTGTCGATCCCTCCAGTGTCGAAAACTTCGATAGGACATTCGTGCCAGCCGTTCAGATGTCGCTGTCCGAGGCGGGGTATGCCTACGATTCTTCTGTCGCGCCGTCCACCAATCTGGATCGGGCCATCGACTATTTCTATGCGAAAGACGGCGTGGGTCCGGCGATTCTGATCGACGAATACGACGATCCCGTCGCGAAGGCGCTGAAGGACGTCCCGCGCGCGGAGGCGATCCGCGACCGTCTCGCGTCCATCTACGCGCAGTTCAAGGACAACTCGGGCAAGATCCGCTTTCTCTTCATCACCGGCGTGAGCAAGTTCACGAAGCTCTCGATCTTCTCGACCCTCTCGTCCCTCAACGACATCTCGTTCGAGGACGACTACGCGGCAATGTGCGGCTACACCGAGGAGGAGCTCGGGGCGAACTTCGAGGA
>JAKSOY010000414.1 GCA_024405255.1 Kiritimatiellia bacterium | reverse complement strand
ATGGAACTGCCCTCGTCCGCCATCCGCGAGCAGATCGCCAGCGCAATCGACCTCATTGTCCAACAGTCGCGGTTGCCAGACGGCTCGCGCAAGATCGTCAAGATCAGCGAAGTCACAGGTCGGGAAGGGGATCAGATTCTCCTTCAGGACATCTTCGTGTTCGAGCAGACGGGCGTTTCCCCCTCCGGACATGTCGAGGGCCATCATACGGCGACCGGCAACATTCCGGCGTTTGTCGACGATTTGCGGAGAAGCGGCCGGCTTGGCCTTGACATGTCCGTCTTTGTGCCGAAGAGTTGAGGTGCTGTATGAAGCAGGCGCTTAATTACGTTTTTGTGTTCGTCGCCACCGGGCTGTTCGCGCTCATGGTCGTGCGCTATGTGATGAGCTACCTGCGGGAGAAACTCGAGCTCGGTTGCTCGTCGACATATGTGGAACTGGCGCGTTTTATCTCGCCGGAACGCCTGCTGGCCGTTCGGATGTTTGGTGCTCTGATCGCCGCCTCGCTTCTGTTTGTCGCGCAGCTTTTCTTTGGCGTCGAACGCATGGTGATTGCCGTTCCGGTGGCGGCGGGCTTTGGCGTGGCGGCTTGGTTCCTTGTCGTGTCGTTCTATCGCAGAAAGCTCCGGCGGCGGCGTGAGGCCTTCGAGTCGAGATTGCTGGACCTCACCATGGGCCTGACGAACGGCATTAAGTCCGGATTGGCGCTTGGACAGGCGCTCGACGCTTTCGCCCGGCGCGTGTCCGATCCGATGCGAGAGGAGCTGAACATCGTGATCAAGGAGACTCGGCTTGGCGTGGAGTTGCCCGAGGCGTTCGAGCGCCTTTATCGCAGGATGCCGTGCGAGGACCTTCATCTTCTCGTGACGGCGGTTTCACTGACGACGCGGTCCGGCGGGTCCCTTGCGGAGGTCCTCGAGGAGATGTCCAAGATCATCCGCGCCCGAACCGAGTTCCAGGAGCGGCTTAAGAACATGACTGCGCAGGGACGGTTTGAGGCGATTGCCATCGCCTGCGCCCCTGTCGCGGCGTTCTTGCTGTTGAATGCGATTGATCCGGCGCTCATGCGTCCGCTCGTGACGACGGGCGTCGGCTGGCTGACGGTGGGCGGAGCCACCCTGCTTGTCGGGCTGGGGTATGCGGTGTTGCGGAAAATGATAACAATCGAGGTGTGAAATGAACGAACCGTCCAATTTCTTCATCCTCTATGTCTGCGTCTTTCTCCTGGTCTCGGTCGCCTATCTTTTCGTGCGCTTTTTCATGAGACGGTCGCAATGGAAACGCGAAGACCTTTCCGGTCGGAATCTGCCGGGGATTTTCCGTCTTTCCTGGCGGGTGTTGGGTTGTTTCACCGAATCAGTCGGACGCCTCTTGTGCGAGTTGTTCCCGACGCACCGGCGGAAATTGGAGCGGGCTTTACTGGGTGCGAACGTGCGGATGACGCCGGAACACGTCCTGACGGCGGAGGTGCTCTTCTGTGCGACTGGAGCCATAGTCGGCATGCTGCTGTGCATGTGCGTGACGCTGAGCGGCGTGTTCATCGCGTCGGCAGGTCTGCTGTTCGGCTTCATAGGCTTCGTCTGGCCGTCAATGACGGTTTATGGCGCTGCCGACCGTCGCCAGACGGCGTTGATGCGGTCATTGCCGTTCTCCATCGATCTCATCGGCGCGGCGATGCGGTCAGGTGTTGACTTTACGGCAGCCGTTCGCTACTATGTGTCAATGGAGGACGCCCACTCTCCGCTGGCCGTGGAGTATGGCGTTATGTTGCAGCAACTGGAATTGGGTCGTACGCGAACCGAGGCGATCGAGGACATGACGAACCGGATCCAGTCGGATTCCTTCCGAAGCTTTGCCGATGCCGTCATCCATGGCCTGGAGGTCGGTTCGTCGATTGTCGAGACGATGAAGATCCAAGCGGAGGAAATGCGCCGGGTCCGGTTTAATGTCGCAGAGCGAAAGGCCGCTCGCGCCGCATCGGCTATGATTTTCCCGATCGCCGTTTTCATCATGCCGGCGATGTTCCTGATTCTGGGCATGCCGGTGATCATGCGCGTCATGAAAAGCGGACTGGGAGGACTGATGCGATGAGCGAGAACCTGTGCATCCGGGTGTTGGCGGGCGAGACGGCGGGCGCGTCAGTCATGCTGGAGGTCGGAGGAACCGTTTCGGTCGGACGTTCCCGTTCTAACGAGTTGCACGTGACCGAACCGGACGTTTCAGCTCGGCACATGACGTTTCGCCGTGGCACGGAATCCGCGTTGACGGCCGAGGTGATCAGCTCGCGTCATACGGAGTTCAACGGAACGCCGGTGGACATGGGGGCGTCTTTTCCCGTGAAGGCCGGAGACCGCTTTCGGCTGGGAAAGACTCTGCTGATTTCCGTCGAGCGGGACGAATCGTCGTCTGATGACAACCAACGGACTGTGCCGCCACCAACGGACAAGACCGTGCCGCC
>JAKSOY010000413.1 GCA_024405255.1 Kiritimatiellia bacterium | reverse complement strand
TGGTGAACCTCTATCCGTTCCAGCAGACGGTGGCGAAGGAAGGCGTGACGCCCGAAATGGCGCGCACGAACATCGACATCGGCGGCCCGTGCATGGTGCGCGCGTCTGCGAAGAACTATCTGCGTGTCGCATCCGTCACCGATCCGCTCGACTATCCGAACCTCATCAACGAACTCAAGGACCATAATGGCACGCTTGGGCTCGATACGCGCTTTAAGCTGATGAAGAAGTCCTTCACGCATACGGCGCAGTATGACAAGGCGATCTCCGAGTTCTTCACCACGCGCACGTGGGACGAGGTCAACGCCACCTATACGCAGCACTAAGCGAGTCGGAGGACTATGAAGAGTCAGATCAATCTGCTCAACCAGATTCAGGAACTTGTGCTGGCGCGCGACGAGCACCATCAGACCGGCGACGGGTCCCGCATGGACGCGCTCGACGAGTCGATCGATGCCTTGACGAGCAAGCTCGAGCCGCAGCCGCGCGCACTCTACCAGCGCCTCTACAAGCGCGACCATGTGGTGATGACGCCGATGGTCAACGGTTGCTGCGCGGTGTGCGGCATGAAGCTGCCGATCTCGCAGGTGCAGCAGGTGCGTCTTGGAAAGACGCTTCAGACGTGTTCGAGTTGCGGACGCATGCTCTTTAATGAAGAAGACGATGCACCGCGTTCGGTCGCGGAGAAGCCGGCGCGCGGCGAACCTCGCAAGACGGGCATCAACCGTTTCAGCGCGGAAGAGCTGGTGATCGCCGATCTCAAGGCCACCACGCCGGCGGAAGCCGTACGCGAACTGGCCGATGCGATGGACGCGAACAAGTTCGTCTCGAATCCGGCGGCCCTCGTGGTCGCGGCGATGGAGCGCGAGTCGATCCTGCCGACGGCGGTTGGACAGAGCCTTGCGTTCCCGCATGTGCGCGGTGTGGAAGGCGGCGGTCTGACGCTCGCGCTCGGCGTGTCGCGCGCGGGCCTTGACTGGGACAATTCGGGCGAGAAGGTTCACCTCGTCTTCTTCAGCGTGATCCCTACGGCGGTGAGCGTGTTCTACCTGCGCCTGATGGCGGGATTGACGGAGGCCTTCTCCAAGAAGGAGAATCGCGATCTCCTGATGGCGGCGAAGACGAATACCGAACTCTGGAAGGCGTTCATGAAGGCGACGCGTTACACGATTCGCTAACGTCTTGCGTCTGCAGTGAATCGGGCCGTGCTTTTTCAAAAAGCACGGCCCGATTTGTTTGGAGGTGCGAACGTTTCGCCCTTGATCGTCGCGTTGTTTACCGCAACGGGATGCGGTAGTTTGACGTGGCCTTCAATCCTGAGGTGAAGGTCACGTTCGCGCGGAGGAAATAGTCGAAGGCATCGTGGCAGTCGGACATGATCTCCGGCATGTCGAACGTGTGGATTCCTGCGGTACAGGCGGCAAGTGTGTCGAACGTGACATCCTCAACCCAGGACCCCGGCTTGTCATCCACCCGTCCGCCCGCGGACTCGGCCCGGTTTGCACTCGTCAGGACGAATTGGACGGACTTCACCTTTTCGGGATCGCCGCGGAAACGATAGTCGAACGTCACCGTGTCGTTTTCACGGATCTGTCCGCCGAGAAGGCGGATCTCATACGTTGGCTGGCAGCGCTGAACGATCTTCCACACAAGAAGGCCCGTGATGACAAGACCGATCAGGGGGAAGACAACGCCTGTGACGAGAACCCCCTGAAAGCCCTTGGTCGCGAAGTCGCGAACGGCCGGGAGGAAGTCCTGCGGCAAGAAGAAAAAGGCGGCGATGTCCCATCCGGTACACCAGACGAGCAAAAAGAGAATCTCGCGCGAGAACATCCGCCGAAGGACAAGTCCCTCGCCCGGCAGGGTGCAGACGTGAGGTGTTCGAGGCTGTCCCCGCCGTGTCCAGGCGTGGACCCCCCGGACCAACGGCTGGAAAAGAACCTTGTAGCCCATAAACGCGATAAAGGCGGCAAACAGCCAGTTGCCGAGATTCGTCGGCGCAGAAACGAGGTCGCGAACGGCATGTGCCCCAAAAAACAGGACACAACAAGTCGCACCACCCAGACCGATAACTGCACCGATCCGACAAAGCGGACGCCAACGCGGAGAAACGCTCTCCACCGTCTCCTTGCCCAGGATGATATCTAGAGCCTCAATGATCTTCATGTAGTCTTTGAAAGGATTTTACAGTCAACAGGTGAGGTGCTTGACGAATTCAACACACATTTACAAGGAGTGGTGCCGGAGGAGGGACTCGAACCCTCACGGAGTTACCCCCGGCAGATTTTGAGTCTGCTGCGGCTGCCATTACGCCACTCCGGCAAATTGCTCATTGGAGCGGGCGAAGGGAATCGAACCCTCGTCATCGGCTTGGAAGGCCGACGCTCTGCCATTGAGCTACGCCCGCTGAACAAAAGTGGTGAAAAGTATAGCAGAAATCGGCGCGTGCGTCAAGATGGCCGTTAATTTTTCAG
>JAKSOY010000412.1 GCA_024405255.1 Kiritimatiellia bacterium | reverse complement strand
CGATTACGCGGAGTGCCGCAGTTGTTATTGCGCCCGGAACGGGAATTTGATAAAATTCTCCGTTGTTTCTGTTGGTTATCCGTTACGTGGAAGGGACGGACGGGAACAAAAGTGTGAAATAGGGCTTGAGATAATGGCAAATCTGATGAAGACGGCGGTGTTGGCGGGTCTGCTGGCGGGATGTGCGAGCAGCGTGCTGGCGCGTCCGCCGAACTACAAAGAGGCGAAGATCGCGCCGTATACGCTCGAGGATCCGCTTACGTTTGCGGACGGGCGCAAATTGGCGACGCCGGCGGAATGGCCGGCCCGCCGCGCGGAGATCGTGGAGATCTTCGCGCGCGAGATGTATGGTCGTACGCCGCCGAAACCGGAAGCCGTCGTCGCAGAGAAGATCGAGGAAAGTCTCCTCTTCGACGGCCTCGGCATCCGCCGCCAGTACCGCATGTGGTTCAAGGCGGACAAGACGGGTCCGCATCTCGACTGGATCATTTTCCTGCCGAACCGTCTCACGGGTTTGGCGGCGAAGAAGCAGAAGGGCGGGTTCGTGTGCGAGAACGCGGAGAAATCCCCGGTCGTCCTGTTCCTCAACTACCGCGGCAACCATGAGCTTGCGAGCGACGAGAAGGTGGCGGTGCCGGACGACACCTGGCTGCGCAACAACAAGGAATGCGGCATTACGAACCATCTGCCGAGCGCCGTCACGCGTGGCTTCCAGCGTGGCACGACGGGCGTGACGAGTTTCCCGGTCGAGGTGATGCTGGCGCGCGGCTATGCGGTGCTGAGTGCGTGCTACGGACAGGTCTCGCCGGACGATGCGTCCGAGAAGGTGGCCTACACCCGGGGTGTGTTCACCCTGTGGCCGGCCCGCGATCCGCAGGCGACGGACAACATCACTTCGCTCGGCGCGTGGGCGTGGGCGCTTTCGCGCGGCCTCGATCTCGCGGAGCAGATCCCCGAGCTCGATGCGAAGAAGAGCGTGTGCACGGGCTGTTCGCGTCTCGCGAAGGCGGCGTTGCTGGCGTGTTCGCGCGACGAGCGTTTTGCCGTGTGCGTGCCGAACCAGACGGGCGGCGGCGGTGTGCCGTTGGCGAAGCGCGACTTCGGCGAGAACGTCAGCACGGAGATGAAGTCGTTCCCGCATTGGTACTGCAAGGCTTATGGCAAGTATGTGGACAACGAACAGGCGATGAAGTTCGACCAGCATCTGCTGGTGGCGTCCATCGCACCGCGCCGCATTCTGGTGGAAAGCTTCAACGAGGGTTGGTTCGACGGGAAGGGCGAGTACCTTTCGTGCCAGGCGGCGAGTCCGGCCTGGACCTTCCTCGGCAAGTCCGGGATGCCGGCGCAGCCGTATCCGGCGAATTTCAGCCGCGCGTGCATCGGTCCGTACGTCGGGTACGTGCGGCGGGGCGGTCCGCATGGTTTGTCGGGCCAGGACTGGGTGTGGTTGATGGACTTTGCCGACCAGGCCTTTGGCCGATGAGGCGGACACAGAGACTTTGACATAAAAAGACAACTAAGGAGACACAATGGCGAACAACGAACTGATGGGGCATCCGAAGGGACTTTTCATTCTCTTCTTCACGGAGATGTGGGAAAGGTTTTCATTCTACGGCATCCGGGCGATCTTGGTCTTGTACATGGTCGACAAGATTGCGAATGGAGGTTTCGGCTGGACGGATTCGAAGGCGTTGATGGTGCTGGGCATTTTCCAGATGAGCTGCTACCTGACGGCGATTCCGGGCGGCATGATTGCCGACCGTTGGCTAGGGGCGCGTAAGAGCGTCTGGTTTGGCTGCCTTTTCATCATGCTCGGAAACTTCTTCCTCGTCGTGCCGCAGGAATGGGCTTTCTTTACCGGCCTGACGTTGATCGCCCTGGGGGGCGGCGGTTTGAAGCCGAACATTTCGACGATCCTCGGGCGTCTCTACAAGGATGGCGATCCGCGTCAGGAGTCGGCTTTCTCGATCTTCTACATGGGCATCAACGTCGGCGCGTTCCTCTCCGGATTGGTTGTGGGCTACATTGCGTTGAAGTATGGCTGGCACAACGGCTTCCTTGCCTCCGGCATCGGCATGCTGTTCGGCCAGTTCCTCTACATCTGGGGCCAGCGTTTCCTGCGGCACACCGATGCGGTTGTGACGCAGGCGGCGGCCGGTGCGCCGCGTCAGCCGCTGACGACGGCCGAAAAGCGCCGCATCGGCGTCATCGTCTTCTCGTTCGTGAGCGTCATCGTCTTCTGGGCGGCCTTCGAACAGAGCGGTGGTCTGCTCAATCTCTATGCGGACCGCTTCACAGATCGTGTGATCGGCCCCTGGACGGTTCCGACGCCGTGGTTCCAGTCGCTGAACCCGCTTTACATCGTCGCCCTCGCGCCGCTGATGGCGATGCTGTGGCCGTGGCTCGCGAAGCGCGGAAAGAATCCGCACGCCATTGTCAAGATGGGCATCGGCACGGTCATCCAGGGCCTCGGCTATCTCTTCATGGTGG
>JAKSOY010000411.1 GCA_024405255.1 Kiritimatiellia bacterium | reverse complement strand
GAACGGCACATCTGCTCGAAACCGTAGGCCTCGGTGATGTTGCCCGCGCAGAGCGCCGAGACGCCGAGGCGGCCGCGCCGCATCTCGTCCGCGACAAGTCGGCGGGTCGCGTCCGCGCCGCGTTCAAGCGGATAGTTGTGGAAGAACCAGTAGCCCTCAAGCGTGTAGCGGTAGGCGGCGGGGTCGGCGTCTGCGGGGTCGGCGGCGACGAGCTGGCGCGCCGCGTCCGTGCGAATGACGGACCCATGGCGCTGCACGTACTGCGAATGGTGGAGGCCGATGTCGGTGTGCGAGGCGGCGAGGCAGTAGATCTTCCACTCGCGTACGGGCGGGAGATTCGCGGGCAACGCGTTCGTCGGCACGAGTTCGCGCCACGTCGCGTCGCCCACGCGGCACGCCACGAGGCGGCATCCGTCGCGCGTCAGAAGCGAATACGCGCACGCGATCTGGCGCGACACACCCTTCTGCCAGGCGTAGCCGCAGACGCCGTTCTTCGCGAGCGGCCAGACGTCCGTCACGGTGTCGAGGTCGGTCCATGTCGTTCCGTCGGCCGATCCCTGAAGACGCCACGACCTCGGGTTGCGCAATGGATACGCTTCCGTGTCGTTCCCCACGTACCATTCGTAGCGTGTGACCTCGACGGGTGCGGCGTATTCGAGCGTGAGGTAGACCGCGTGCATCGTCTTCGCCGAAATCGCGCGGTCGTCGAACCACTTCGTCTCGCGCCGACCGTCGAGTGCCTGCATCGGCCCGTAGTCGGGCCGCAGACGGAACTTGTTCGGTGCCTGCGTCGTCGTGTCGAATAGAACCTTCGCCGCCTCGCGCGTGATCTCGCGCACGCCGCTGAAGAGCTTCAACTCCGAAATCTGCAGGGCCTCGCCCTGCGTCGCCTCGACCTTGAACCGGTAGAAACGGTGGCCGCCATCGGGCGCCGCCCAGCCGGATGCCGCCGCCAAGACGAGTGTGCAAACCGTACACGCGAACTTGTTCGCGATGACGCCGAAAAACGCACTCATAGTAATGTTCCGCAACTCTTTCATTACAACTTTCCTAAATCGTAGGGTTAGATCTCGGCTTCGACACCTGCCTACCCGAACGCACTTCTCAACCAAGACGCCGAGAGCGGTGCACAAACTCCCTGCGACATTCCGACCTTTCCCGCTCAAACCAATTCTCCGCCCCACAAGCGCTGGACAAAGATCGGGTAAGGCACGATTTCGACACCATCGACTTGGCGCGGCACATTTTCGCGGCAAACGACGAGGCGATGCCGAAATTCCCCTTCATCGGCAATCGCCTTCAACCCCTTGATGTCGCCGGGCGCGATCCGGGTTCCGCTTTTCACTTCGATGGCGCAGTTCCCGACGATGAAATCCACCTCAGTCCCATTGGTCGTACGCCAATACTCGATGGCACCATCACGTGTCGTACAGTCAAGATAGGATCTCAACTCATGATGAACCCAAGCCTCGAAAAGATGCCCGTATTCCTGAGTCAGCGGAACAACTTCTTTCCGACGAGACAACCGACGCGACACCCCCGTGTCGAATAAATAGAACTTCGCCGTCTCCACCGTCTTTCGGCGCGTTCCCTGTTTCCAGACCGGCACTTCGTCCGCCAGCAACGTCTCCTTAAGAATGCGGAAATACTCCTGTACGGTGGTGCGCGGTACCTTGGCATCGTTCGCAATTGACGTGTAATCGATTTGTTCTCCGCTGGACAAAGCCGCCACCTCCAAGAAACGACTGAATGCAGGCAGATTTCGCGTGGCCCCTTCGGCGATGATCTCCTGACGCAGATATTCGTCAATGTAGTCGGCCAAATCTTCTTCAGGTTCATCAGAAAACCAGATGTTCGGCAAAAGCCCGAAATTCAACGCACGGTCCAAATCGAAGTCACTGCCCAATTCGATTGCGGAAAAAGGATGCAGACGTTTAACCCGTGCCCGCCCGCCCAGCAAGTTGACACCGCCTTGACGCAACTTACGTGCACTTGATCCCGTCAAAACAAAACGAAGCCCCTTGCGCTCGATCAATCGATGTACCTCGTCAAGCAAACTCGGCAATTTTTGGATTTCGTCAATCACAACCGGACGATCGTCTGTACAACAAGATTCAAGATAACCGGGATCGGACGAAAGCCGAAGGAAAGTCTCCGATGACAACAAATCAAAGACATTCGCATTTTGAATCGTGTGGTCGAGCAATGACGATTTTCCACATTGGCGCGGTCCAAAAAGAAACACGGATTTATGCGATAATGCCGCACAAACATCCAATTTTCGGTCAATATACCTTTTTTCGTGGTTCATTTGGCCGATATTATATCATAAACTCCCCACCCGAACAATAGTGAATTTGCCGACTCTCTCGGCAAATTCACTGACTTTTTGCCGACTCTCTCGGCAAATTCGCAGCGGACAGCTTTCTCGCCCCCCCATCGGAAACATCAAATCTTACCCGTGTTGTCCTTGAACTGCACCTAGATGGACGAGAATCGGCCAGGGACTGTCCCCAAAGCATTT
>JAKSOY010000410.1 GCA_024405255.1 Kiritimatiellia bacterium | reverse complement strand
GAGAACTGAATCGGAGACCCGAACGCATCGCCCACGATCAGTCCCCACAGCATACCCTTTTCACGACCGAACCCGTTAACGGGAATTGCAAACATGATTACAACTCCTGTATGTCAAATTTCTCAACGATGCGCTTATCACGATTAGATACGAAGAATTTTTCCATTACTTGATCTCCTTCCCGAAGATATCGACGACCGTCGTGCATTTCATTTTCCACTGTGGGATTCGGTGTGTCGCATAAATCTCGTCTGCCTGCGCCTCCGTCAGAACCGTGACGCACTGATTCGTCCCGAGCATAATACCCTTATTAGCGTCATCCATCGTCTTTTGAAGCGTCGCCACCAGCCGTTTGTCAAAGCAAAGCACGGGGTCTTTGTTCTCCGCCTTGATACTGACGAGCGTTGCCCCGTACTTGACGGGAAAATACGTCCTGTCGGAGACGATATTGAAAGCTCGGCCGTTGTCGAGCGTCACACGGAAATAGTTCTCGACGAGCGGGTTGCCCATCCCGAGATACTGAATCTCCGTCACATTGATTTCTTCCAGCTTGTTCATCATTTCCCTTTCAATGGCTTATCTAGCATTTATTTTCCGGGTGGAAACATCAAGCGCCTTGGCATAGGCCTCAAGACCAGGCCTGCAATGCGAATCCGGGAGCTGACGGACCAGATCACTAAAACGCACGCCCTTGGCCGCACGCCAAAGCTCCCCATCGGTCGTGCCCCCGAGAATCGTCTGCAGATCCACCTGATTCGGATGGTGCGCCAGGGAGAGATAGCCGCTCAACGGGTCGTCAACGTCCCTGCGCTCCCAGAACCAGCCCTTCTTCTTGCCACAGGCGCGATAGTTGAAGCTGGCACCGTTGTCCACGAACCAGAGATTGCCTTCCGCATCGACCTTCACGTTGTCCCAGGTAAAGGTATCGATGCCCGCGATCAGCGCCTGAACCGGATACGCGGCGATTGCCTGTGCGCGGATCTTCGCACGAAGCGTCTCGTTCGCTTCGCCCCAAACCTGCATGATCGGCTTGAACGAATCATCGTAGACAGCGAGACGAATCGTCTGCTGCCCAAGTCCGTCGCCAAAGTCGACTTTGTACTCGCGCGAGAGCGGCACGTTCAATCCGGCAGCACGCAGGAGATTGTCGGCAACGAACTCGTTATGGACATGGGCGTCGCTCGAGTAGGCCGACCAGCTCCCGCACTTGGCGATGAACTTCTGTCCGTCGATCGTGCCGACACGCGGATGCGTACACCCGCGCGGCGTTGTCACGAAGTCTTTCAGCATCCCTGCCGTCAGTGCGTCCTGACCGAATCGAAAACTCATTTCTAACTCCATTTCTTTTTGCGCTATTCGCTATATGATATAAGATTAAACCTCTACACGTTCTCCACCTCTACACGGCTAAACATCACATTGCCGGATTCCGCCTGAAGAGTTGGGCCTTTGCGTGACCTTTGCCCTCTGTCTCGAACTCTCCTTCGCACGGCACGAGGATCGGATCCTTCGTGGCCGTCAGCTGGCGGCGGAAGTTCGGGATGTTGCCGGGCTCGACCGAATTCTTCGTGAGGTACTGGTACACGTCGATGTAGTTCGAGAGCGTGAACTTCTCCGGCAGGAAGTAGAAGACGAGCTTGCGGAGATCAAACGAGAGGAGTCGCAGGAAGGCCGTCGCGATGATCTCGGCATGGTCGAACGCGAGCGGATTCGCATGGACCTTCGTCACGGTGCCGCCGACGAATTCCTCGGCGCGGTACTCGCCTTTCAGCACGAAGACGAGCTTCTCCCCGTCGTAGAACGGCAGCATGAAGGTTCCGTTGCCGATCAGCGGGGACTCGACGCGCAGCCACTTTGCCGCAGCCGCATCATCGCCGCCCTTCACGTTGCAGCCTTCGCCACGCTTGTAGACGGAGACGAAAGCGTTGGACATGATCCAGGCCCGCATGTCGCGCGTCGGCTTCGAGAAGACGCCGATCGGCAGGAGAGGATGCGCCTCGAGGGAGGTCTCCTCGTGAAGTTCGCGCCGCGCCCCTTCCTCGACCGATTCCGTCGGACGGATAAAGCCGCCCGGCAGCGCCCAGCAACCTTCGTGAGGCCACTGTCCGCGCTTGATGAGCAGGACCTCAAGCGCGAACTTCGGATTCTCGCGCCACTGGCTCTCGCCCAGCTCGCCATAGCCCGGACGCACGGCGATGATGTCGGCCGTCACGCTCGGCTTCGGGTACTTCCCCAAAGACGCGCGATACGCCTCAATCCTCGACCGATCTTCATCCGTCACCTTCATGAATTGCCGCCCTTTCTCTTCTTGCTGTTTTGACCAGATGTGAGTATTATATCACATTGCGCTTTTGAACACAAGATGGTATGGCTCATTTTTTTATCCGTGCAGATCGTCACTTTAGTAGACCAGCGTTCCCTCCGCAATCATATTACGGCACACATAAAGTCGTTCGTACCGATTGTACCAATCGCAATAGGATCCGTACCACGGATGAAAGGTGTCAGCCGCCGACCACCCCTTGCCCGAAAGGAACT
>JAKSOY010000041.1 GCA_024405255.1 Kiritimatiellia bacterium | reverse complement strand
AAATCGTCGGCTTGCCGTTGGGGGCGGGCTATGCTATAATTTAACGACAACGACAAATCCTTTAGGAGATTAAAAAATGGCTGACATGGATGGTTTCAAGGAAGCTTCGGCTTATGGTTTCGATAAGCCGCAGACGAATACGGCGTTCTTCCTCAAGGGGAACGAGAACAAGGGCTGGGGCGTGAAGAACCGCCTCGCGCGCATCTTCAATCCGAAGAGCGGCCACACCGTGATGCTCGCGTGCGACCACGGGTTCATCATGGGTCCGACGAGCGGTCTCGAGCGCGTCGATCTGACGATCAACCCGCTGATCGAATATGCCGACTGCCTGATGTGCACGCGCGGCATTCTGCGCAGCGTGATTCCGCCCACCATGTCGAAGCCGGTCTGCCTGCGTACGGACGGCGGCACGACGATCCTGACGGACCTCAACCTCAACCGCGTCTACGATGTGGAAGACGTCGTGCGCGTGAACGCGAGCGCGATGGCCGTGATGGTCGCGTGCGGCGACAAGGTGTCCGAGCAGATCACCACGCACAACCTCGTGCACACGGTGGATATGGGCGAGAAGCTCGGCATCCCGGTCTTGGGCGTGACGGCGGTGGGCAAGGACATGGCGCGCGACGCGCGCTACTTCGGTCTCGCGACGCGCGTGTGCGCCGAAAACGGTGCCTCCTTCGTGAAGACCTACTACACGGAAGAGGGTTTTGAAAAGGTCGTGGCGCAGTGCCCGGTGCCGATCGTGATCGCCGGCGGCAAGAAGCTGCCGGAAGACAAGGCGCTCGAGCTCGCGTACAAGGCCATCCAGGCCGGTGCGTGCGGCGTCGACATGGGCCGCAATGTGTTCCAGAGCGCGAAGCCGCTCGCGATGATGAAGGCGATTGCCGGCGTCGTGCACAACGGCCTCACGCCGAAGGACGCATTCCAGCTCTACAACGACGAGAAGTAATTGTCGCTGAGCATCCAATTCCTGGGAACAGGAACGAGTGTGGGCGTGCCGCAGATCGGCTGCGACTGCCCCACCTGCACGTCCGCCGATCCCCGCGACAAGCGGCGGCGGACGGGTGTTTATGTACGCGCCGGCAAAACGGCGTTTCTCATCGACACGCCACCGGAACTACGGGTGGCGTGTCTTGAACTGAATATCCGCAAGGTGGATGCGGTGGTCATTACGCATGCGCACATGGACCACATTGCCGCCTTCGACGATGTGCGGCGGTTCAATACGCTGAACGGCAAGAAGCCGATGAACTGCTATGCGGCGCCCGAGACGATTGCCGCGTTGCATCAGGTTTTCCCCTACATCACCGAGAAGCCGAATACGCGCGGGCTGTTCCGTCCGATGATCTTTTTCAAACCCGTGACGCGGGCGTTCCGCATCGGCGAAGTGAAGTTGACGCCGCTCCCCGTGGACCATGACGGACCGCGCACGAACGGGTATCTGCTGGAGGCGGCGGGCAAGCGCCTCGCCTACATTTCCGATTGCATCGCGATTCCGCCGCGGACGATGTCCAAGATCCGCAATGTGGATGTGCTGGTCGTCGACTGCCTGAAAGAAGCGGAACATCCGACGCACATGAATCTCGCGCGTTCGCTGGCGGCGATCGAAGCGGCCGGGGCGAAGCGCGGGTATCTCGTGCACATGAGCCACAGCGTGAAGCATGCGGATTTCGAAAAGCTGCTGCCGCGCCATGTCCACCTTACCTACGACGGCTTGACCGTTCGGGCCTAAACGGATGAAGGTATGATCAAGGGTCTTGTTTTCGCACTGATCTGCGTACTCGTGTGGGGCGTGAGCTTCGTCAACACGAAGGCGCTGCTCGTTGATTTTTCGTCGCTTGAAATCCAGGTGTTGCGCTTTGCGATGGCATGGGCCGTTCTGGCCGGCGTCGAGTGCCTGTTGAAGATCAAGCCGCCGGCGGACCACGACGAACGGAAGGACCGCTGGCTTTTCGTGGGACTCGGCTTCTGGGGCGTTGCCTTGTATCAGATGCTGGAGAACTGCGCCATCCACTATACGAATGCATCCAATGTGTCCATCCTCGTGGCGATCAATCCCGTGGTGACGGCGCTTCTCGCGTGGGCGTTCGGATTTGTCTCGCGGCCGCGGTTGCTGTTCTTCGTCGGATTCGTGGTGGCGATTTCGGGTGTGGTGATGGTGAGCCTGGACGGCCTTGCCGAATTCCATTTTCGTCCGGTCGGCGATCTGATGGCGCTGGGGGCGATGTTGAGCTGGGGCTTCTATTCGATGCTTGTTGAAAAGTCGAAGCGCTATTCGCAGGTGTATGTGATGCGGCGGGCGTTCGGCTGGTCGCTGGTGATGATGCTGCCGCTTTTGGCGTTCGGGTTGACGTCCACGGGACGAACCGTGATGGACGGTTCCTTGGCCGTGACAATCGGCGGCGGGGCGAATCTGGCGCGTTTCTCGAAGCTGTGGAACTACGTCAACCTCGGTGTGCTCGGTGTGCTCGCGTCCGCCGGCTGCTTCGTCTTCTGGAACACGGCCTGCGCGCGGCTGGGACTTGTCCGCTGCACGCTCGGAATCTATGTGATCCCCGCCGTGACCGTCGTTTTCGCGTTTGCCTTCCTGGGCGAGCGCATGACTTTAGTGTCGGCGTGCGGCGCGGTGCTCACGCTGGTGGGTGTGTTGTTGTCGAATGGACCGTTGAAAAAGGAGAAATGAGATGAAGAAGGGTATGGGTCAATTGGCTGTGGCGCTTGTGTGCGTTGCAGGAGGTGTGAATGCGGCGACGATCACGCGCGATGTGGTCGTGTACGGCTCGTCGCCGGCGGGATTGACGGCGGCCATCCAGGCCAAGCGCATGGGCAAGAGCGTGATCGTGGTGACGCCCGACAATCGCATCGGCGGCCTCACGACGGGGGGACTCGGCGCGACGGACATCGGGCGCAAGGACGCCTTCGGCGGGCTCGCCCTGCAGTTCTACCGGGACATCGCCGCCTACTATGCGAAACCCGAAAACTGGACCTGGCAGAAGCGCGAGGACTTCGGCTTCAAGGAGCAGGGATCGCAGTCGACGAAGGAGTCGATGTGGGTGTTCGAACCGCATGCGGCGCTCGACGTGCTGAAAGGGTGGATGGCGCGTGAAGGCGTGGAGGTCGTGTGCGACGCGTGGCTGGACCGCGAACCGGGCGGCGTGACGAAAGTCGGCGGGCGGCTCGTGTCGTTCCGCACGCTGACGGGCCGCACGGCGCTCAAGCCCTCGGGCAACACCTACGTGGGCAAGATGTTCGTGGATGCGACCTACGAGGGCGACCTCATGGCGGCCGTGGGCGTGAGCTACACGGTCGGACGCGAACCGAATGCGCAGTACGGCGAAACGCTGAGCGGCACGCAGGTGCGCCATGCGAAGTACCATCAGTTCTACCGCGGGGTCGATCCGTATGTCGTCAAGGGCGACAAGTCGTCGGGTCTTCTGCCGTGCATCGAGTCGCAGACGATCGAGCCGGACGGCACGGGCGACCGCCGCGTGCAGGCCTACTGCTATCGGATGTGTCTGACGGACGTGCCCGAGAACCGCATCCCGTTCAAGAAGCCGGCCGACTACAACGAAAAGAACTACGAGCTTCTGCTGCGCAATTTCGAAGCCGGCGAACGCGGGATGCCGTGGATCAATTCGCGCATGCCGAACCGCAAGACGGATACGAACAACCGCACGGCGTTCTCGACGGACTTCATCGGACAGAACTGGAACTGGCCGGACGCGTCGTACGCGGAGCGCGAACAGATGGCGCAGGCGCATCTCGCGTTCCAGAAGGGCCTCATGTGGACGCTCGCGAACCATCCGCGCGTGCCGGAGAAGATCCGTACGGAAGTCGCGCGCTGGGGCACGTGCAAGGACGAGTTCCAGGACGGCCAGGGCGACGGCTGGCAGTACCAGCTCTATGTGCGTGAAGCGCGCCGGATGGTTTCGGCGTATGTGATGACCGAAGCCAACTGCCTCAAGCGCGCGGTGGCGCCACATCCCGTGGCGCTCGCCGCGTATCAGATGGATTCGCACAACGTGCGCCGCTATGTGACGGCGAGGGGCGATGTGCAGAACGAAGGCGACGTCGAAGTCGGCGTGAGCAAGGGTCCGTTCGGCATCGACTACGCGTCCATCGTGCCGAAGAAGGACGAATGCGCGAACCTCTTCGTGCCCGTGTGCCTCTCGGCGTCGCACATGGCGTTTGGCTCGATTCGCATGGAACCCGTCTTCTTTGCGCTCGGCCAGGCCAGCGGCACGGCGGCGGCACAGGCGATCGATGCTGGCTGCGCCGTGCAGGATCTGCCCTATGCGCCGCTCGCCGCGCGGCTGCGCGCCGACGGCCAGGTGCTGGATCCGCGTCGCTAACGACATTTCCTGTCATTCGTTTGTCTGAAAGGAGAAGACGATATGAAGATGTATCAAAGTTGTGCGCTGGCCGTTGCGTTGGCGCTGGTGGGCGTCGGCGGTGTGGCGTGGGGCGCGGAGAGCGCGACTGTCATTACGGTCGACACGAACAAAGTGCGTTTCCCGACGGCACCGGATCTGTGGGGCATTTTCTTCGAGGACATCGACCTCTCGCTCGATGGCGGCGTGTATGCCGAACTCGTGCGCAACTGCAGTTTCGAAGATGTCGATCCGAAGAACGTGAAGACGCCGGCGGCGGGCCTCGGGTTCTGGGAGCGCGTCGGCGCCGCGAAGCTGACGCTCGACAAGTCGCGTCCGTTCTCGGCGATCAACTGTCAGTGCGGCAAGGTCGAGGCGGAGGCGTGCGGCGGTGTGGCCAACGCGGGCTACTTCGGCATCAGCGTCAAGACCGGTGCGAAGTACCGTCTTTCCGTGGCGCTGTGCGGCGCGGTGAAGGGGCCGATCGCCGTCACGCTCGAAGCGGACGGCAAACCCGCCGTGGGCGAGGTGCGGATCAACGCGGCCGAGATCGGTCCGAATTGGCAGACGCACAAGCTTGAATTCACCGCCACCGGAACCGAGCCGCAGGCGCGTCTCGTCTTCCGCGCGCTGCAGGGCGGTACGTTCTATCTCGACTGCGTTTCGCTCTTCCCCGAAGAGACATACGGAAAGACCGGCCTCTTCCGCAAGGACCTGATGGAACGCCTCGCCGCGCTGAAGCCGGCGTTCGTGCGCTTCCCGGGCGGCATCTGGGTGAATGGACACACCCTCGAGACCGGCTATCTGTGGAAGACGACGATCGGCCCGATCTGGGAGCGTAAGACGCAGTGGAACATCTGGGGTTACACGACGACGCACGCGGTCGGCTTCCACGAGTATCTGCTCCTCTGCGAGGAACTGAAGGCGAAGCCGCTCTTCTGCTGCTACTGCGGTGTTGACTGCAACATGCGCGCGATTCCGATGGACAAGATGGGCCCCTATGTGCAGGATGTGCTGGACGCGATCGAATACGCGAACGGTCCGGTCACCTCCACCTGGGGCCGCAAGCGCGCCGAAGCGGGGCATCCCGCGCCGTTCAACCTCGAGTACCTCGAGATCGGCAACGAACTGCGCGGCAAGGTGTATGAAGAACGGTACGCGCTCATCCACGACGCCGTGCAGGCCAAGTATCCGGAGATCAAGCTCCTGTCCGACGCGACGAATCGCGGCGGCGGCACCTTCTCCCACGGCGCGCCGATCACGGGTCGTCCGCAGCACATCCGCGACGAGCACTACTACAAGGAAGCCGACTGGTACTTCTCGCAGGGCGCCACGTGCTTCGACACCTGGCCGCGCGGCAAGTTCGAGGTGTTCGTGGGCGAGTACGCCTGCTGCGCCGGTGCGCCGAAGTGGGGCGATCTGCGCGGGGCGATCAGCGAGGCCGCGTTCATGCTGAACTTCGAACGCAACCAGGACCTCGTGAAGCTCGCCGCCTATGCGCCGCTCTTTGCGAACCGCGACCACATGAAGTGGAAGCCGAATCTCATCTACGTGACGAGCAACAGCAACTTCGTGAACCCGAGCTGGAACGTGCAGAAGCTCTTCGCCGAAAACCACGGCACGCAGGTGCTGGACCTTTCGGTCAAGACGGAAACCTTCAAGCTGCGCTGGGGCGATGCCCCCAAGGTGCAGGCGAGTGCCGTGCGCGATGCCGACGGTTCGGTGATCTTGAAGGTCGTCAACGCGACCGAGACGCCGCAGTCGTTCACGACGAATCTCAAGGGCCGCACGACGAAGACCGTGTTCACGGGCCCGAACCGCAGCGCGCACAATTCGGTCGAAGCGCCCGACGGCCTCAAGGAAGTCGCCACGCAAATCGACTTCACCGGCGCCGACACGCTTCCGCCCCTCTCGCTCACGATCTACCGCGTGCGGTAAATCGGCAATCACTATTTGAGAAGCGGGCGGTGATTGGAAAAACCGACATGGGCGTGGGAAAGGAGAACCTGGCCAAGAATGGCCAGGCACAGAACCCGGCCGCGGATGGCCAGGCACGGAACCCGGCCGCGGATGGCCAGGCACGGAACCCGGCCAAGAATGGCCAGGCACAGAACCTGGCCGTATGCGGTGAGAGGCGGGAGCTGGGGCCTCGGCGTGAGATCATTCCCTCAATGCTGCGGCGCCTGAATGGGTGGGATTACCGGCAGCGGGCGATCTATCAGATCACCCTTACGCTGGCCGATCGCACGGCGCCGATGCTGGGGTGGCTGGAAGTGAAGGGGCCTGATGGAAACTGGGTGCCGATCGAGATCGCGGGTGATCTCGGGCTTCAGCCGGAAATGATCGAAGCGCGGGTGGTGCCGAGCGTATTCGGCGAGGCCGTGATGGTGGCGCTCGCTGAAATGCCGCAGCATTTCCCGCAGGTGTCGATTCTGCGGTGCCAGCTGATGCCCGACCATGTGCATTTCATCGTGTTTGTGGAAGCGCCGCTCGAGAAGCCGCTGGGCGCATTGATTCGCGGGTTTAAGGCCGGTGCTACGCGGCGGTGGAGGGAGAACCTGGCCAAGAATGGCCAGGCACGGAACCCGGCCGCGAATGGCCAGGCACGGAACCCGGCCGCGAATGGCCAGGCACAGAACCCGGCCGCGAATGGCCAGGCACGGAACCCGGCCGAGAATGGGGCGGCGGCTGGCTGTGGCGGAAAAGGGGCGGTGGCGCACGGTGCCGTGCCGGCGAATTCTTTCGCCGGCATCCCCGTGTGGTGCGAGGGCTACCAGGATACCATTCTTTTCCGTGACGGGCAGCTGGCCAATATGAAGCGCTATCTCGCCGACAACCCGCGTCGATTGGCGATCAAGCGCCTGTTCCCTGATCTCTTCCGCGTGGCGGGGCAATTGGCGGTGCCGCTTGCCTTGCCGAACGGCCCGGGGCGCGGCTTTTTCGCGGCGCTTGGCAATCGGTTTCTGCTGTCGCGGCCTCTCGTGCAGGTACAGGTGTCGCGGCGCGATTGCGTCTATGCGCGCGAGCCCAAGCCCGGTGGCGGCCTGAAAATCGTACGCGACGCCCAGGGCGATCCCGTGATCGCTTCGAGCACATCGGTCTATGCCGAAAAGAAGGCGGCGTTGTTTGCCGCCGCGAAGCATGGGTCGGTCTTGATTTCGCCGTGCATCAGCGACGGCGAGCGGCAGATTGCCCGCGAGGCCCTGCAGGCGGGTTTCCCGTTGATCACGCTGCTCAACAAGGGCTTTTCCAAGTTGCAGAAGCCGGGCGGGCGGTCTTTCGATGCCTGTGCGGCCGGGCGGCTTCTGATGCTCGCGCCGGCGGCCTGGCCCTATCAGCCCGGTGAAAAGCCGATGACGCGATTCGATGCCACGGCGATGAATCGCCTATGCCAGTGGATCGTGGGTGAAGATGCAGCGGAAATCAACTATCACGGCATGCAGCCCGCCAATATCGATGCGCTGGCCGTTGCAGCCGCCCGGGTGGAAAGGAATTCATAAGCGGCTGTCGTACGAATACACGATCCCCTCGCTTCTTGCGGGGGGCGAGAGTTTTTGATAAAATAGATGCCGACAATTTTCCACGGAAGGCTTGATTATGACATCTAGAGAAAGAGTTGTGGCGGCGTTGAACCATCAGACGCCCGACCGCGTGCCGATCGATCTCGGCGCCTGCGGCCAGACGGGCATGCAGGTTTCGGTCGTCTACAAGCTGCGTCAGGCGTTGAAGCTTGATCCGCCCGGTACGCCGGTGAAGGTGACGTGCGTGTTCCAGATGCTCGGCGAAATCAAGCCTGATCTGCTCGCGGCGGTCGGCGGCGACGTGGTGGGGGTCGGTTTGCCCTACACGATGTTCGGCGCGAAGGTCGAGGACTGGAAAGAGTGGACGACATTCGACGGCACGCCGGTGCTGATTCCGACGAGCTTCAACACCAAGCCGAGCGCGAATGGCGACCTTTTGCAGTATCCGCAGGGTGACGAAACGGTGCCGCCGTGCGCGAAGATGCCGAAGGACGGCTTCTATTGCGACTCGATCGTGCGGCAGGATCCGATCGACGACGACAAGCTCGATCCGATGGACAACTGCGAAGAGTTCCGCCTGCTCGGCGACGACGACCTCACGATTCTGAAGACGAACTGCGATAAGGCCTACAACGAGACGGACAAGGCGATCATGCTCGGCCTGCCGGGAATGGCGTTCGGCGACATCGCGCTCGTGCCGGGTCCGATGCTCAAGCATCCGCGTGGCATCCGCGACATGGAAGAATGGTACATGAGCACGGTCTCGCGGCGCGACTACATCGCGAAGGTCTTCGAGTACCAGAGCGAGATCGCGCTCAAGAACCTGGCGCGCATCTACGACGCCGTCGGCAACAAGCCGAACGTCGTGTGGGTGAGCGGGTCCGACTTCGGCGCGCAGACGCGTTCGATCGTGTCGCCGCGTGCGTTCCGTTCGCTCTATGTGCCGTATATGAAGAAGCTGAACGACTGGATCCACGCGAATACCACGTGGAAGACGTTCATCCATTCGTGCGGCTCGATCATGAACCTCATCCCCGACATGATCGACGCGGGATGGGACGTGCTCAATCCCGTGCAGACCTCGGCGGCGAATATGGACCCGCAGACGCTCAAGGACCGCTTTGGCGACAAGGTGACGTTCTGGGGCGGCGGTGTGGACACCCAGCACACGCTGCCGTTCGTCAAGCCGGACGACATTCGCGCCGAAGTGCGGCGCAACCTGGAGATTTTCGGCCGCGGTGGCGGCTATGTGTTCAACACGATCCATAACGTCCAGCAGGGCGTGCCCGTGGAGAACCTTTTGGCGATGTACGAAACAGCTCAAGCATTCAAAGGAGAATAAAAATGGCAGATTCCATCAGTGCGATTCGTGAAGCGATCATCGACGGCAACCGCAAGTTCGTTGCCGCAGAAGTCGCCAAGGCCCTTGAGGGCGGTACCGACGCCGAGAAGCTTCTGAAGGAGGCGATGATTCCGGCGATGGACGAAGTGGGCAAGCTCTTCGAAGAGGGCGAGTTCTTCATTCCGGAAATGCTCGTCGCGGCGCGGTCGATGTCCGCCGGCATGGAGCTCATCAAGCCGAAGCTCAAAGAGGGCAACGTCAAGACGCTCGGCACGGTCGTGGTGGGTACGGCGGAAGGCGACCTGCACGACATCGGCAAGAACCTCGTGGGCATGATGCTCGAGGGTGCCGGCTTTGAAGTGCATGACCTCGGTCCGGACGTTTCGCCGGAGAAGTTCATCGCGGCGGTGAAGGAGTTCAATGCCGACCTCGTGGCGATCTCCGCATTGGTGACGACGACGATGCCCGCGATGGGCCGTACGATCGAAGCGTTCAAGGCGGCGGGTCTGCGCGAGAAGGTGAAGATCATCGTCGGCGGTGCGCCGCTGTCGCAGTCGTATGCCGATTCGATCGGTGCGGACGGCTACTCGGCCGACGCGACGGAAGCCGTTGCGCTCGCGAAGAAGCTCGTGCCGGCGGCCTAAGACTTTCAAGGAGAGATCGAGATGGTCGACATGCGGACATGGCAGGCGGCGCTTCGTGCGCCGGGCCGTAAGAAAGCGCTTCCGATTCTGTCCTTCCCGTCCGCCGCGGAACTCGGCCTGACGGTGGAGCAGCTGATCAAGAGCGCGGAGAACCAGGCGGCGGGCATGAAGCTCGTGGCCGACCGGACGGATGCCGCCGCCGCCGTCAGCATGATGGACCTCTCGGTCGAAGCCGAGGCGTTCGGCGCATCCGTGCGATTCTTCGAAACGGAAGTGCCGAGTGTCATCGGAACGCGCGTCAATACGCCCGAGGATGCCGAGGCGTTGGAGGTGCCGGAAGTCGGCACGGCGCGGACGGGCATTTTCGTGGACGCGATTCGTCTTGCGGCGCAGCGCATTATGGACCGTCCCGTGCTGGCGGGCATTATCGGTCCGTTCTCGCTCGCGGGGCGCCTGATGGACGTCACGAAGACGATGCTGCTCGTGATGGACGAGCCCGAGATGGTGCATACGTGCCTGCGCAAGGCGACGGACTTCCTCATCGCCTACGCAAAGGCGTTCAAGGCCGCCGGCGCGCAGGGCATCATGATGGCGGAACCGCTGGCGGGCCTCATCTCGCCGCGCATGGCGACGAAGTTCTCGGCGCCGTATGTGAAAGAGATCGTCGACGCGGTGCAGACGCCCGACTTCCCGGTCTTCTACCATAACTGCGGCAACAATACGATTCGTCAGATCTCGTCGATTCTTTCGACGGGCGCCGCCGGCTTCCATTTCGGCAATGCGATCTCGATGCCGGAAATGCTCGCGGCCGCACCGGCGGATTGTCTGATCATGGGCAACGTCGATCCGGCGAATGTGCTGAGTTCGGGCACGCCCGAGACGGTTCGCCAGACGACGCTCGACTTGATGCGCGCCTGCTGTCCTGGGCATCCCAACTTCCTCATTTCGAGCGGATGCGACATCCCGCCGCATGCGCCATGGGCGAATCTGCTCGCCTTCTTCGCGGCTGTCGACGAATACTATTCGACTGAAGGTGCGAACCTTGGCTGACGCGTTACGCATAGTCGCCCTGGATCTGGACGGTACGCTGCTGGATTCGCAGAAGCGCCTGAGCGAGGTCAATCGCCGGGCGCTTGCGGCGGCGGCCGAGAAGGGGGCGCTCATCGTCCCCACCACGGGGCGCTTCTTCGGCATGATGCCGGCGGCGATCCGCGAACTGCCGTTCGTGCGCTATGCCATCACGATCAACGGCGCGCAGGTGTATGACCGCGAAACGGACGCGGCGATCGTGCGCGAGGAGATCCCGCTGGAGATCGCGCGCGAGGTGATGGCGCTTCTCGATGAATACGATGTCATCTACGACTGCTATCGCAACAACTGGGGCTGGATGAACGAGGCGTTCAAGGCGAAGGCGGCGGACTACGCGACGGATGCGCACTACCAGAAGATGATCCGCGACTTCCGTCGTCCCGTGCCGGAACTCAAGGCGCATCTCGCCGCGACGGCGGCCGAAGGCGATGTGCAGAAGATCATGCTCTTCACGCGGCTCGATGCGGCGAAGGACGCGACGCGTCCGATCGCCGAGGCCGTGGCGGCGCGTTTTCCGCAGGTGAAGGTGACCAACAGCACGTGGAACAATCTGGAAATCAACATCCGTTCCGCGCACAAGGGACAGGCCCTTGGGCGCTTTGCCGAAACGCTTGGGCTCACGCTGGCGAATTGCATCGCCTTTGGCGACGGGGCAAACGATTTGACGATGATCGAGGCGGCGGGCACGGGCGTGGCGATGGCGAATGCCTGCGAAGCCGTACTTGCGGCGGCGGACTACGTGACCACGTCAAATGACGAAGACGGCGTCGCCGCCGCGCTTCGTCATTTCGCGCTGGCCTGATAGAATGCTCCCCTCGAAAACTTTGGGGAGGTCGAGCGAGGATTCAACCAAAAACAAAGGAGAAGTGTACCATGGGAAGCACAGCTCTAGAAGGAAGACCGTATGTGGAAAATCCGCATGAATGGTTTGACGAGGGTAACGGCGTATCGGCGAAGCCGAGGCGTTTGCCTCTACTCAGTAAACGAGTAGCGCTTAAGGTGTGGATGTCGCTTGCCGGCCTCGTGCTGGGGAGTTTTGCGGCCTCGGCTGAAATTTCTTTGCCGAGCAGCTACACCACGCTCGAATATGTGCGATCGACGGGGTCGCAGTACATTGATACGCGTTGTGCCCATGATGCAACGTACAAGGTCGAACTCGACATGCAGTTTCTCGCGGCACCCGGTAATGGCGGTTGGGTCTCGGCCTTTGGTGCGCGCACAAGCTCTTCGACTACAGATAGCTTCGGCCTGTGGATCCACAACGTGAACAACAAACTGGTCTTCTGGAAAGAGTTTGGCGGCGCCCGCGGGGATACCTCGATCGCGGCTGCGCTTAATACAGACTACCATGTGCATCTTGAGAAGAACGGTACGAGCACGGTTAATGGTGCCACGCTGGGCACGGGTGCTGCCGCCGCATCGTCGCGTAACGACTTCCTCTTTGCGATGAACAACGGCGGTTCGGCGGCCTGGCATTCGGCGGCGCGTATTTCGTCCTGCAAGATCAGCGCGGGGTCGACGCTGATTCGCGACTTCATTCCCTGTCGCAATGATCAGGGCGAAGCCGGATTCTGGGATCGCGTGGAAGGGCGCTTCTATGGGAGTGCGACCTCGACGAAGCTCTTCGGCAATGACGATGAAGCCGAGGGGGTGAGCTTGAACTTCCTTGAGTCTGTGGGGGCGACGTGCGTCGATACGGAAGTCGCGCACACGGGTGATACGGTTGTGGATCTGAAAGTTCGTTTCCTCGGGGCGCCGGGTAATGGCGGTTGGGTCTCGGCCTTTGGTGCGCGGTCGGGATCTAGAAACAATGATGCCTTTGGACTTTGGATACACAATAGTAGCGGGACGTTGAAGTTCTGGAAAGAGTTTGGCGGATCGGGCAACGGCGATACGTCTGTGGGTGCCACCGTGGGGGTTGACTATGTCGTCCATCTGGTGAAAAGCGGTACCTGCTCGGTGAACGGAACCACATTGGGGACCGGCGTGAGCGGTACTTCGCCGCGTAACGACTATCTGTTCTGCTTGAATGACAATGGTGGGGCCGGCTGGCATTCGGCGTCCCGGCTCTATTATTGCCGTTTCAGTTCAGCTTCGACGGGTGAGGTGACGGCTGATCTGAAGCCGCATCGGAAGCAAGACGGCACGGTCTGCTTCGCTGATTCGGTACGGAATAAATACCTCACGCCGAAATCAGGTGCGCTTCGTTACGGGTATGCGTATTCGCTTGTGGGGACGGCGTTGGGCGTACGTGATGGCAAGCTGAGCGACGAACTGTTCGGCGATTATCCGGAAGTACGGAAGATCTACAGCCGGTCGATTGACGCGTCGGGCGTGTTGTCTTATCCAGCGGCACTGACGTTGCAGGCGGGGCGCTTTGCCCTTACGAACGGCCAGGCGCAGGCGGTGTCCGTGACGGGTGCGTTGACGCTTCACGGAGGGATGCGTCTGGACCTCGATGTAGACGAGACGGCCTGCGATCGGTTCACGGCGGGATCGCTCGTGCTTGATGAATCCGCGACGGAGGCGAATCCGATTGTCGTCTGCGTGACAGGACTCGGCATCAATGCGCTGTCCGACGGGGCTTCATTGCCGTTCATTTCGGTTGACGGTCAGACGCTGACGGAAACAGATGCGCAACGTTTTCGCGTGGATGGTATGACGGTGCGTGTCGTTGCGCGCAACGGGGTGCTTGTGCTGGAGCCGATTCCTGCGGTGTTGGATGCGTATTGGACCGGTTCGGCCTCGAGGGATGAGTGGTCTTGTGTTGACAACTGGCGGAACCGGGAGATGCCGATGCGCGGCGCGACGGTGACGTTCGGTGAAACGGCGGGTGGCCGGTCGCTTGACGATCTTGGTCTTTTCGCTCTGGACAAAGTGATTTTCAACTCCGCGAGCGGTGCCTACACCCTTGCGGGTAGCGATGTGCTGACGGTGGCGACGGGCCTTTTGAACGCATCCGCAGCGGCCCAGACGTTGACGGTGCCGATGACGCTCGGTGTCGCGGGGTCGTCCTTCCCGATTGAGACGGTGGGTGACTTGAATTTGACAGATGGCGTCAAAACGCCTGTGGCTTCGGAAATCATCAAAGGGGGTACGGGTACGCTCACGTTGAACGACGAAGTCCTCGCGGCGGCGAAGAAGATCACGGTTACGAATGGTACGCTCAAAGTCAATTCAACGGGGCGTGTCACTACGGCGGCGACGGCGGGCGAGCTGCGCATCCAGAAGGGGGCGCGCCTCGACCTGAATATGAGCTACGGGAATGCGTTGACATTCGCCAAGAGCGAGCCGGTCCACGGTAAGGTTGTCTACGTCGAAGGTTCGGGCCCTGATGGAAATGGCGTGGTCATCAACTCCAACACGAGCTCCACTTGGGGGTCGGCCTTTGGACGCGTGGTTTTGACGGACGATGCGACGATGGGCGGCGCGGGACACTTCTCGTTCCGGACGCTCGATAATTCACGCGAGCCGAACGCGCGGGTCGAGGGTGGTCATACGTTGACGATCACGAATACGAGCACCTACGTGTCGACGAGCGACTACGTGTGGATTCCCAATTCCTACGCGACGACATTCGCGTTGGACCGTTTCGATCTTCATGGTGTGATCCAGTTTGAAATGGCGCAGGCGGGAGCGATCACGAACGGCCTTCACTGCTATGGTTCCTCGATGCTCCGGTTCTGCAACACGGTATCGTTTACCCCGGAGATGCCGGTGACGATTGAGACGGGTACGACAATTTTGGAGCCGAATGGGACAGGGGCGCGGACGTTCAATGGTGCATTTACGGTGAAGGCCGATACGGTGGTCACGAACAACAATGTTCAGGCCACGTTCAACGGTGCTACGACGCTCGAGGGTTCCTTCATTCAGGTCGGTACCACGGTGACGACCTTCTCGGGCCGGCTCGCAGGCAACGGCAAGCTGGCGGGTGGCGCGGTTCGTTTCAGCGGTGCGAACACGAGTTGGACGATGGCGGCGAACGACGAGGGGTTCACTTCGAAGGTGGATGTCAATCAGGTGACCGATGTGGCCTTATTGACGGGTTTGAAGCGGATCGAGGTGAGCTACACGGGAGACCCGCAGGCGTCCCATACGTTCGATGTCGCGCCGAGCGGGACGCTCACACAGAAGCAGGTTTCGAACGATCTCACACTTGTCGTCAAGGACGCGACGGACACGCCCGTGCCGAACTGCTGGCTTGAGGTGACAACGGAAGGCCGGCTTGTATTGCACATCGCCGATACCACGCTCATTCGCACGGCCACTTGGCAGGGCGGGGCGACAGGTGCGCTCGATGAACCGGCGAATTGGATCTGCTCGAACGATGTGGCCGTGGTGGCGGATCAGCTGCCCCAGGCAATGACCGTACTTGTGGTGCCGGATGGTGGCGTGTTCAACTGTCCGATTGGCTCCACGCTCGACTATGCGCGCATCGAGGGTCCGGCCCATTTAGGCGGCGACTGCGATTGGCGCGGTCTGCCGGATCCGACGATCAACTCGACCATCGATCTCAACGGATACAAGCTCTACCTTTCCGATCTCAAGGGGACGGGTGCTCTCATCGGTACCGAGTATGAGGAGGTGGAGTACATTGAGTCGCACGCGACGGAATGGATTGATACGGGGTACAGTCATGACGGAACGACGATTGTGGATATGAAGATCCAGTTCACGGGCCTGCCGAACAATAGCTGGGCCTGTTATTATGGCAGCCGCGCCGGCTATGACAACACACAGTTCGGCGGATGGATCAACAACAACGGTCATCCTTCTGTAACTTACCACTATAAAGGTGTGAAGCAGGCCGAAGGCGATGTGACGGCTTTGGGAGCTGTGAAGACGGGTGTGGACTACGTGGTCCATCTCGAGAAGAACGGTTCTTGCACGATCAACGGCGGTGCGCTCGATATCGGTACGGGCGGGACGGCCAACCGTAACGATCTGTTGTTTGCGATGCGTGACGGTCCGAACAACAACGCGGTTCGTTTCCCCTCGCAGAATCGTCTCTACTTCTGTCAGATCCGATCGGGTTCGACGCTCGTGCGCGACTTCGTGCCGGCCCGGCGGCTGGCGAATGGCGAGTATGGTCTCATCGACCGGGCGAATGGCAACACGTGGTATGGTAACTCTGGCGGTGGAGCCTTCACGGGCGGTGCTCCGTTGGTGACGACTACTTATCCGATGGGCGAAGTGCATCTTGATGTGCCGGAAGGAAAAACGGTCACGAACACGTCGCTCACGTTGCGCGGGAACGTCAAGCTCGTCAAGGAAGGCGCGGGCACTTTTGTCGCGAACAAGCCCCATCAGTACTACGGTGCCACATGGGTCAAGGCCGGTACGGCGACGCTCCCCGTGAGCGGCGAGACGGGAACCGGCTACTCGTTCAAATATTATCCGTATGGTGCCCCTGGTACGAGCATTACGGTCGAAAAAGGGGCGGTCTTTGACACGAAGGGCAATTACGATTTCTACAACTATCCGGTTGTTCTCAATGGTGGTACGCTGGCGAATACGGGCTGCAATCAGACCAACTATGGTAGTTGGGGGTGTAACGGGAAGACCTTCCTGACGGACGACTCGTTCTTCCAGATCGACTACTATACGGCACATTCGAGTGACTTCATCGATCTCGGCGGGAAGACGTTGAATGCGTCGATCGCCTCGGGCAAGTACCTCTTCATGAACACGTTCATGAAGAACGGTACGTTGAAGACGTCGGGAGAGGGGACGGTCCAGTTCCGCACGACGACCGCAAAGGACATGCGCACGGTCGACATCGTGCTCGGTACCGCGATCAGCGTGTGGGATGTTGATGTCAGCGTGCGCAATCTGACGACCATCGATTATGCGGGTGCGCTTGGCAATGGCGGAAACGGCGTGAAGATATTCGGTGTCTACAAGCCCGTGAACGACTATGTGCACAATTTCACGCTACAGGACAAATCGACGTTCGACCTCTCGACGCGCACGGAACCGTTTGACCTTACGGACAAGTCGCTGGCCTTCGCGTCGGATGCGTTGATCTATGTGGAGATGGGCGCGCGGCCGATCGGAAGTTGCGAACCGGTGATTGTGTGGACGGAAGCTTCCCAACCCGCCAATCTGGCGACTTTGTCCTTCAAGGCACCGCCGCGATCGCGGTATGCCGTGGTTAAACGTGACGACGGCGTCTATGTGATGGGTGGCTTGACGATCTTCGTCCGTTGACGCAGGGGGGGGGGCTGGCGACACCTGACACGCGACAGGTCGGGTGGTTGAAACATGCGACAAGCGACACGCGACAGGTCGGTTGTCGCATGTCGCTTGTCTGAAAAAGTTGAATTTCATCGTTGTTTACGGATAAGATTTTTTTCATCTGACTCGTTTAGATAACTGAAGCGGGTCATAAGTCAAAGAGGTCAGATTTGAAAATCATTCATACAAGCGATTGGCATCTGGGAGCGCGGCTCCACGAAGAAGAACGAAGCGAAGAGCATCAGGCATTTCTAGACTGGTTGCTGGCGAAGATCGACGAGATAAAACCGGATGCGTTGGTTGTCACGGGGGATGTTTTTGACATCAAGGCACCTTCGCCGTCCGTGCAGGAAATGTACTACAAGTTTTTGGCGGAGGTCGCGCGTCATGGTGCGTGTCGCAAGGTGGTCGTGACGGCGGGCAACCATGATAACGCGCATCTGTTGGCGGCCCCGTCGACCGTGCTGGAAGGAATTGGCGTCTCCGTCATCGCGGTGGCTCAAGATGAGGAGGCTTGCGAACGGGAGGTCGTCGTTGTCCCGGACGCATCGGGTCAACCGGGTTTGGTCATTGGCGCCGTTCCCTTCATCTATCCGGCTGAACTTTCCAATTTCGGAGCTGCGGATATGGACGAGTCGGTAGAGCGCTCCGCGAAAATTGCGCGTGGATGGGATAAGCATTATACGGATGTCCTTGCAAAGGCCGCTGCGAGGGCGCCGGAGGTACCTCTTGTCCTGACGGGACATTGCATGTTGGCGGAAACGGCCGTTTCCGATGAAGAGTCCGAGCGGGGCCGAACCGTTGGAGGCCTTGAAGCTTTCGATCCGGCACCGTTGGCAGGGGCGGATTATGTGGCGTTGGGACATCTTCATCGTCCACAGGCGGTTAAGGGGTATGAGGAGAAGATGTTCTATTCGGGTAGTCCGCTGGCAATGAGCTTCGACGAGGCGAAGGAAGAAAAATATATCAACGTGGTGACCTTGAACAAGAAGGGTGAAAAGCCCGTGGTTGAAAAATGCGCGGTCCCGCGGAATGTGCCGATTCTGACGCTCCAGGGAGAACCGAAGAAAGTGGAAGTCGAGCTCTCGCGTTTGGTCGCGGAAGATGGGATGCTTCGTCGGTTTGTCCGGGTTCGCTTGGAGGGGTTTGAGGGATCTGCCGATTTGTATTGGAACCTCATTCGGGAAATCGTGAAAAACTCGCGGACGTTGATCCTGACAGAAGAGGACTTGCGGCCGACGATCCGCGCGACAGCCGGCTTGGGTGCGTTCAAGGGGAAGTCCATTACGCAGATTAAACCACGTGAAATGGCCGAGCAGAAACTTAAATCCAGCAGCCAACATTTTTCAGAAGAAGAAATCAAAATCTTCATGGAGATGTTCGACGAGGTGACGGGAGGTGTGCAGTGAAGATTTTGAAGGTCGAATTTGAGAATTTGAACTCGTTGGTGGGGCATTGGGAAATCGATTTGACGCAGTCTGACTACCGCGACGGACTCTTCTTGATTTCGGGTGAGACGGGGACGGGCAAGACGACGATTCTTGACGCCATCACATTGGCGTTTTTCGGACGTACGGCGCGTCTTGAAATTTCCAATACGCATGACGAAGTCATGTCGCATGGAGAAAAGAAGTGCTCGGCTAAAGTGACCTTTTCTTGTGAGGAACGTACGGATGCCGGGGGTCGTGTCACGTCCATTTATCGGGCCGGTTGGTCGCATGCGCGGACCCGTGAGAACGCGAAAGATCCTTTCTCGTCGATCAAGCGGACGCTTGAAAAGCAGGAGGGGGAGAAGTGGAAGGAAATCCCGGGAACCCCGACGAAGCTCGAGAAGACGACCGCGAAACTGGTGGGTGTATCCGGCGAGAAGAAGGATGAATGGTTTGAGCAGTTCCTTCGAACCTCAATGTTGGCACAAGGTAAATTCGACCAATTCCTGACGGCTGAAGGGAGGGAATGCGACAAACGCCGGTCGCAGATTCTGGAACAGGCCACAGGAACGGCCATCTATTCCAAAATCGGTCATCAGATCAACGAACGGAAGAAAAAAGCGCAACAGAACCTGGACGAACTCGAAAACCAGCGGAAGGGTGCTGCGTTGACGGTGAGATCCGACGAGGAAGTGGCGAAACTTCGCGAGAAGCTTAAGGCGGCGGAAACGACAAGGGATACGCTTCAGACCCAAGTCGCCAAATTGGAGATCGAGTCGAAATGGCATGAAGACGCGGGGGCGTTGAAAAAGAAGGAAGATCAGCTCGCCGAGCGGCAGACTGCATTGAAAGAACGCGAGGCGGCTGCGATTGAAAGGCTCACACGCGCCGATCAGGCGCAGGCTGCACGCAAGATACAGCCGCTCTTTGAGAAGGCGACTGCGGGGCAGGCGCAGTTGAAGGCAGAGCGGACGGCCGTGGAAACGGCAAAATGCGTTCTCAAAGATGCCCAGGAGAAACAGTCGGCCGTGACAGACAAGGTCAATGCGGCTGCAACGGCGGCACAGACGGCGCAGGAAGAATGGGATCGTCTGTCTCCCATCGTTGACCAGGCCATCGGCCTCGATCAACAGATCGGCCCCAAATCGGTCGAGGTTCAGGGATTGTCGGATAAGACGAAATCTGCTCAGAGTGCCGTGAAGCAGGCAACGGAGTTTATCACCACGGGCGAGGCGTTCATATCGGCGCAGCTGGAAGCGGCCGAAGCCGCGAAGAAACAGCAGGACCTGGTTCCGCCTGAAATCCAAGTGCGGCAGAACGAACTCGCGGACTTGCAGTCAAAGCGCGAAAAGGATTGGCAGGCAAAGGAAGAGGTTGAAACGGAGTATGGTCACCGCATCGGAGATCTCGACCAGGCGGTTGAACGAGCGGATGCCGACTTGCAAGAGGCTCGTCGGATCATGACCTACACGCAAGCCCGTGAGCATCTTGAAGATGGTCGCCCGTGCCCGCTCTGCGGCTCGGTCGAACATCCCTACTGCTCGGGACTTCTGCACAAACCGGATGAATGTGAAATGCGGTTGAAAAGTGCCAAGTCCGCGCGCAAGGAGCTTGTTGATCGACTGGAGTCCGCACGCGATTTACTTTCGAAGGACGACGAAGCGATTCGTACGGCTGGAGCCACACTGGAAAAAGCCCAACAGGCTTGGGTGACGGAACGGACGGAACTCCAGAAGAAGGAGACGACCTGTCGCGCCCGCGCCGAAGAACGTCAAAAACAAATTGACGACAAGAAGCAAGAATTACCAGCACTTCAAAATGCGGTCGATTTGGCCCTGGCTGCCGAGAAGAAGGCGAAGGAAGAATTAGACAATCTTCTTTCGGCGCGTGCAGCTTGTGGACTTGAGGGGAAGCCGGAACGTGTCCGCAACGACTGGCAGAAGAAGTTGGCCAAAATGGCACAGACCGTTTCAGATGCCAGGCAAGAATTGGCTGGATGGAATTCGGCTCTTGCAGAACGGAGAGAAGGCTTGGCCAGTGCTCAAAAACGTGCGGAGGAAGCTGAAGTCGAAGCGAACAACCGGCGCGTGGCATTTGAAGCTCAATATACGGCCCTTGGGTATGTCTCTTTAGAGGCGTGGTTGGAGGCCTGTTGGACCGATAGAGAACTTGACTTGGCAGAAAAGGAACGGACGGGGATTCAAACGCAGCGTACAGAGTTGAAGGCCCTGGCGGGGAACCTCAAGCAAGAGAGGGACGAATTCGAAAAACGTCAACCCTCGACACGTGACAGTAACAGCGTGAAGGCAGAACTCAGTGCGGTCAGGGATTCGCTTGAGACGGCGAAATCATCCGTGACGGAAAGCGAGACAATTCTGAAGAATGACGCAGAAGCCCGCCAGACAGTGGAGGCTTTCGCTGCAAAAATCAAAACGCTCTCGGATGAGGCTGCACGCTGGAAACGGCTGGACAAGGAACTGGGTGGTGAGAATGGTGCGAATTTCAAACTCTTCGCCCAGGGAATTACGCTCGCACGGTTGATTGAACTGGGAAACCGGTATCTGTACCCGATGACAAACAAGCGTTATGAGATGTTCTGGGATGCTGAAGGCTGGGATGCGGACCAATTGCTTCCGTCGATTATCGACCGCAAGGCCCGCGATCAGCATCGTCCGATTGTGAATCTGTCGGGCGGCGAAAAGTTCCAGGTGTCCCTCGCCTTGGCACTCGGTTTGTCGGAACTGAATTCGGGCACGCTCAATGTTGAGACGCTCTTCCTGGACGAAGGGTTCGGGACACTGGATGAAAAGACCTTGGATCTGGCGATTCAGACACTTGAGGGTGTCCAGCGCGATGCCTCGAAGACCATCGGTATCATTTCCCATGTACGAGAACTCGAGGAACGGCCGATGACGAAGATTGTGGCGACGAAGAAGGGGAATGGCATCAGCGAATTGCTCGGTCCCGGCATCCGTAAGCTCGGATGACTGCGCCGCCACGCTTCGTCATTTCGCGCTGGCCTGAAGGGCGAAGATCTCTTTGAGGCCCTTCTTGGCGAGGGCGCGGAGGGCGTCGAGCGACTCTTCCGTGAACGGTTCGTGTTCGGCGGTGCCTTGCAGTTCGACGAAACGTCCGTCATCCGTCATCACGACGTTGAGGTCGACTTCCGCTGTCGAGTCGTGGATGTAGTCGAGATCGAGCGTCGGCACACCGTCGCAGACGCCGACCGACACGGCGGCGATCTGGTGCTTGATGGGGTTTTCCGTGAGAAGACCGTCCGCCATCAACTTGGCGATGGCGTCGTTCAGCGCCACCATGCCGCCCGTGATGGACGCGCAGCGCGTGCCGCCGTCCGCCTGCAGCACATCGCAGTCGATCGTGATCTGGCGTTCGCCGAGCTTTTCAAAATCCACGGCTGCGCGCAAGGCGCGTCCGATCAGACGCTGGATCTCCGTTGACCGGGCGTCCTGCTTGAGCTTCTTGATGTCGCGGTCCTTGCGGCCGCCGCCCGTCGAGGAGGGCAGCATCGAATATTCGGCGGTAACCCAGCCCTTGCCTTTGTCCTTGAGGAAGGACGGGACTTTCTCTTCGACGCTCGCGGTGCAGAGCACCCAGGTGTCGCCCCACTTGATGAGCACGCTGCCGGCGGCATGCTTGGTGAAGTGGCGGATGATTTCGATGGAACGCAGTTCGTCAGGTTTTCTCATAGTCTTTTCCGTTAAATCTTTCATTGCGCATATTATATCATACGACGTCCGTGGTTTCACTTGCAAATGCCGTCAAAATCGTGTAAACTACGAGGCCATTCGAAATGGAATAGAAAGACCATGAAAAAGAAAAATGCATTGATCTTCCGCATCATCATCGGTTTCATCCTGGGTACCGGCATCGGCATCGGCCTTTCGGAATGGGCCAAGCCGGAGACGGTCAAGTCGGTTCTGGCGTGGGTTTCGCCGTTTGGCGACATTCTTGTGGCGATGCTGAAGATGGCGGTCTACCCGATCATCCTCTTCTCGTTGATCGTCGGTGCGGCGTCGCTGCCGCTCAAGAAGTCCGGGAAAGTCGGCGGACTCGTCCTCGTCTGGTACACGGCCACCTCGCTCTTTGCGACGGTCTTCGGCGTGGCGATGGCCTATCTGATGAATCCGTCCCTGGCGAATGCCAAGACCGTGGCTGCGGGCAAGATGGCCGCCGCGACGGCGATGGCGGGCAATTCGGGCAGCGGGTCCTTCTCGACGTTCATCGTGGGTCTCTTCTGCAATCCGTTCCAGTCGCTCGCGGAGGGCAAGTTCCTGCCGATCATCGTGTTCGCGATTGCATTTGGTCTTTGTGCGCGGTTCCTGCTGGACCGCGAGGATGCCGAACCGAACGAAACGCGCGTGGTGCAGTTGCTCGTGGATCTGTGCGATGGCGCGCAGCGCGTGTCCTTCAAGATCATCGACTGCGTGGTCCTCTACTTCCCGATCGGCGTCTTCGCGCTCTCGCTTGCGAACTTCGCGGAAAACGGCACGCTGCTGTTCGGACCCTACGTGCGCATCACGGTGTGTGTGGCGGTGGGTGTGTTGACGATGATCTTCGTCATCTACCCGCTTCTGATCGGCCTCTTCTGCCGTCAGAATCCGTACAAGGTGATGTTGCGCATGCGTGAGCCGATTCTGACGGCGTTTGTGACGCGTTCATCGGCGGCGACGCTGCCGGTGAGCTTCAAGTCGGCGGATGAGCTTGGCGTCGACCGCAAGCTGTCGAGCTTCTCGCTGCCGATGGGTGCGACGATCAACATGGACGGCGTGTGCGTGCATCTGCCGGTGTTCGTGATCCTCGCGTCGAACATGTTCGGCCATTCGCTGAGTCTGGTGCAGATTGCGACGCTCTGCCTGTCGATCATGTTCGCGTCGGTCGGAGCGGGCGGCATTCCGGGCGGCAGCATCTTCCTCCTCTTCATGGTGCTTGACGCGATGGGACTCGAGTCCGCGCAGGTGGCGCAGATCGTCGCGCTCGCGCTCGGCATCAATCCGATCCTCGACATGTTCGAGACCTGCTGCAATGTGACGGGTGACAACGTGTGCACCTACATCGTGGCAAAGAAGAACGGCATGCTGACCTCGTCGGACATACAAGGAAG
>JAKSOY010000409.1 GCA_024405255.1 Kiritimatiellia bacterium | reverse complement strand
GTCTGTCCATGAATAAGATAGCATTAGGCATTGCGGCGGCTTTGACGACGGCATCTGCAGTCGGAGGAGGCATCGAGGGGATCATCTCATCCGTCTCGTCATCCGGCTATTACAAACTGACTCCGCCGGAGAACGCCTTCTTCTCGGCGTCTAACACCTACTGGATGGCACATGAGGCGTTCAACAAGTCGCATGAGTATTTCATCCAGGCCGATCTGACGACGCCCTATCGTCCGTTGAGCTATTCGATCAATGTTGAAGGCGTGAACGATGCCAACCGAAAGGCGAAATGCTTTGAGCTCTGGGGATGGCCCGAGAACGGGTCTGCCTGGGTTGTGCTGGACAGGCGCGTGGATGTGCGTTGGGAAAGCGGTGAGACGGAGAGGGTGTTTTATATTAATCCACCGGAGAACTACACAAAACTGCGGCTTGAGATGCTGAGTCCTATGGGATCGTCTAACTATGCCTTCTGCATTAACCTGCTGTCCTTTGATGACGCAGAGCCGGCAAGTGCCGATGTCTACAACCTTGTCAGAACGGCGAAGCTGAACGCCTCGGGGAGTCCTTTCGTCCTTGGTTCGTGTGAAGTCGAGTCGGGCAGCGTGGATAATCTCTTCGACGAGAGCTACAGTGTGGATTTCATCGAGGGATTGGCGCAGAATGGAAATTGGATGATCCGAAAGGACGGAGACGGGCGATTCGTCACGCTTACATTTTCAGAGGACGCTTTCGCCGGCGGCACGTGCATGTTGACCGGCTATGAGCTGAGCATGTGCATTGGCGGCGCATCCATTGTTGCTTCGGCACAAAATCGGGTTCCTGTCGCCTGGCAGGTCTATGTGAGCGGATCCGCGGATCCCGGCGAGAATGACTGGACATTGGTTGATACTCGTAATGCGGTGACCTGGACGGGATCCGGTTTCGAACTGGGCGGCTACCGGGTCTGGCATCTCTCATTTTCGCCTGCAATCATTGGCGTTGCACGATCCGTCAAGTTCAGGTTCGACACCCCGCGGTCCGACAAGAGTTTCATTCAGCTTGGTGAAATCGGGCTTTTCGGCAAGATTATTCCGCCGGCATCCGATCCGCAGGGCTATGAAATCGCCTCCGCGTCGATAAATTCCGTTGGCCAGCGCGGGGTGTCCGCGACTCTTTCGATTGTTCCGAGGACGGACATCGAGACGGGTTATGACCTTTTTGCCGATCTGGAGCATGATGGGCGTGCGGAGACACGAAAGGTGCTGGCGGACGCTACGGCCAGCGGAATAATCTCCGTGGACATCGGGCAGCTGAAGCATGGCTCGAGCTACATCCTTCGGTTTCGCGTTGTTTCCCGTGAAGGGATTGAGAGTGTCGGTGATGATCTGGCCTTCGCAACGCCCGATGACATTCAGGCGGACGATTTGCCTGCCGGATACCAGATGCTGGAGTATGTCGAGTCCACCTCTGGTGGCGGGCAGTACGTCGACCTCGGATTCATCCCCTCCGGTAGTCTCGGTTTTGACTGCGATCTCATCATTTACAACGCCGTGACGAAGAACAACGAATGGGATGGCACGACCAATCACTTTGGCAGCGCCTTTGGCGTGGAAGACGGATCGGCTCCGCTTGCGTTGACGACCAGTTCGGGAAACGGGGGAGGATATACCAGAGGACTCTATTTTTACAAGGGATCGGCGAATTCTGCACGGTTGACACCCCGTGAACGGCTGCAGGTCAGCCATCGCGCCGGGATGTATTCCGTGGTGTGCGGCAGCGTCACCAACACGGCGAGCATCAATAACGCGGAGATCTTCAACGGCAAGACGAAACTCTGTGCGTTTGCGAGCGCAGGAACAAGCGGCCCGCTTTACAACAGCACGACGCGCTTTTATTCGCTGCGGTTCTATGACGAAGCGAATGAAACCCTGACGCATGGGTTCGTTCCGGCCAGAGGGCCTGGCGACGTGCTTGGGTTTTACGACACCGTGACGGATACATGGTGCCCGAATCTCGGGCAGGTGCCGCTTGTCGGTGGAGGGGTTCGGCCCGGCGGACGCTTGACGACCGAGTCCATTGATTTCACCACGGGACGCCGAATCTCCGTTTGCCTTTCGCGAAAGAGCCAGAACGCCGCAGAGGTCTTTGCCGTCTACGGAAGCGAGTGCGGCGGCATCGACCGCGAAGCGTGGGCGTGTGAACGGAAGTGCGGAACTTCGTTTGCCGCCGGCGAAACGCGCAGCGTGTTTTCAGTGCAGAAGATTCCCCCGGAAGCCGCATACCTTAGGTTTTACACCGCAAACGGCGAGTGGTCGCAGACGATCTACCTTCCGGATTTGCCGCGGAAGAGCGTCGGTTTCGCAATCATCCTGAAGTGAAGAAGCGCTTACATGGCACGGCACCTTGCCTGAGGAGATTTGACGGAATGAAAAAGAGAAGCCGCATGAACATGAAACAACTGGTTGCCGCGGTCTGCGCGGCGCTGGCCGCGCCGCTCGCAGGACGGCTCCTCGCCGATGGACAGGTGCTCGGCGGCACGGCGCGGCTCGGGGCGCTCGGCGGCCGGCTCGCGC
>JAKSOY010000408.1 GCA_024405255.1 Kiritimatiellia bacterium | reverse complement strand
GAAGCAACCGCGAGCCGAAAACATCAAAGAACGCTCCCAGATAATCAACGGTCACGCGATCATCAGGGAAGAACGCCTTGATGTCCTGATTGATCGTCGTCGGCTTATGCGTGACCATCACCGGCAAAGTGTGTTGCAGAATTCCACTCCGGCTGACCATGAGAACCGCCGGACGATTCACATAGCAAGTCGTGGATTCGGCAAGCGACAGTTCGGTAACATGATCTTCCGAATCCTCAAACCGAAACGCCTTGAAATCCTTTGCCGACACCCACGGGATCGACCCGTTCCAATATTCAGGATGGGCTGTGGACGGCGTTCCGCCCGTACGGAAATAGGACAACGACAACAACTTTTCCGTCGGGTACCGCGAATGGACATACGAAGTCCGCAAGGCATCGTGATAATGCGGATCAAGTCTGCGATGCCGCGCACTGCGAGCAGAAATGCGAAACATCTTCATGTCCGATCCTCGCCTCCATGCTTCGTGGTCTTTACCTTCCGCGAAATCTTGCCGTGCTTCCTGGACTTTGACAAGCGCGATTCCTCTTCCATCGCACGGGCGAGTTCTCGCCGCAACAACTCCTTGTCTGGCAGATAAAGCTGATAGCGGCTCACAAAGATTCTGTTGGCGATTCCTTGCGTGGCGAACTCAACGGTCAAATCATCCTTATCTGCCGCGAGAATAATCCCGATTGGCGCATTTTCAAGCTCCGTTCCCTCTTCGGACTTGAAATAGTTCAAGTAAAGATTCATCTGCCCGACATCATAGTGATCGACCTTGTTTCGCTTGAGATCGATCAAAACGAAACAATGGAGGAAATAGTTGTAGAATACCAGATCAACATGATAAGGGTGTTCGACATTGAGCGGAATTCTATATTCACTGGCAACGAAGGAAAAGCCCTTGCCAAGCTCCAACAGGAAATTCTTGATACGATTCACCAAGGCGTCGTGCAAATCCGCCTCGCTGTATTTTGACCTTGGATTGATACCCGTAAATTCAAGCACATAACGGTCTTGGAATACATCCTCAGGACGCTGAACGACGCCCCCCTCATTCGACAGACGAAGAACCGCCGCCTTGTCTTTCGACAAGGCAACACGGTGAAACAGCATAGCCTTCATCTGCCGCCGAAGTTCGCGCACATCCCAACCGGATCGTACGCACTCGGCGCAATAGAATCCAATTTCAAGTTCATCATCCGCCTTTAGAATTTCAAGATAGTGGCTCCAGGTCAATTTGCACGACAATGTCGTGCATTTTGGAAACGCCCGATACAACTTGCGCATGTATTGGAGATTGTTGCGATTAAATCCCCTACCCAACCTTGCTCGCAGATCAAACGAGAGCGTCTTCAGCAATTCGCTACCGTACTTGGCCCGGTCGGCACCATGCTGCTCGTACTCGACAATATATTTCCCCATGCGCCAATAAGTCAGGACAATGGTCTCGTTGATTGCAGTTGCGACCTTCCTCTTGGCCCTTTTGAAAAGTTCGCCCAAACCATCAACCAAAGCACCATACGTCATCGGCTCTATGACTTCAGGCACAACAACCATATTCTGCCTTTTCTTCATCTTAAATCGTCCGTTTATTTATGCATTATTTCGTTACAGAATTTCGCCCATTGGCAATGGGCGAAATCTCATCCCTCCACCCCGCTCTCAGCCTTGATGAACTTCGCAAGTTCGGTACCGATCTCGTCCAGCTCGTTCACCTTGGTGGACTTGCCGGTCGCGTCAAAGCCGATGTCCTCGGCAATCGCCATGAAGATGTCCTCGTCCGGCCAGGCGCCCTCCGCGGCGGACTTGTATTCGGAATCCAGCTTGTCTCGCAGTTCGGCAGTCGCCTTTTCCGCAACTGCGGCAACCCGATCCGCCGCCGCCTTGTATTCAGGAACCTCCTTGCGCTCCTTCGGCTTGAGCGCGGCAAATTCCGTCCGCTTGTCGAGCTTTGCCAGCTCCGCCTTGCGGGTCTTGTCGATCTCCGCAAGCCGCTCGACCAGCTTGCCCTTCTCCGCGATCTTGCGCTGGAGGGACTCCTTGCCCGCCCGCAGCTTCTCCGTCTCGCGCTTCGTGCGCTTGCGGAGGAACAGCACCGAGCTCTTCACGCCCGCGCCCGTACTCATGAACGTGGTCTGCGGAAGCGACACCACCGCCAGCACGCGAAACTTCTCCATCAGCCAGTCGCGGACATACTGAAGCGAGGCATTGGTCAGGATCCCGTCCGGAATGACGATGGCCAGATAGCCGCCTTCGACGAGGAAGTGCCAGCATTGCTCAATAAAGAGGATCTCAGACGACACGCCCGGACGCTGCGCTGCCTTGGACTTCGGATTGAGCCAGTCCACTCCGCGCTCCGCAAGCCCATACAATCCCAAGTAGGCATGCTCCGTCTGCTTAATCGTCGAACCAAACGGCGGATTGGTGATGATGCAGTCAAAGCTCTCGTCCTTGAAACCTCTGTTCCCGCTCTTCGCCGCAATATCCCAAATCGGCTGAAGACCATCCGCAGCCACGACATTCGTATGACCGTCGTCGTGGATGATCATGTTCATCTTCGCCGTCCGCGCAATCTGCTCGTTGA
>JAKSOY010000407.1 GCA_024405255.1 Kiritimatiellia bacterium | reverse complement strand
CCGATCAAGCAGTCGCTCGGCGCCTTCACGGCGGCGGAAGAGGGGGCGAAGTTCTTCGCCAACGTGGTGAAGGAAAACAGCGCGAATCCGCGTGCGCTCATCATTCACGAAGTCATGGGCCGCAACTGCGGCTGGCTGACGGCGTTCACGGCGATTGCGTACCACAAGATGCTCGCCCGCCGCATCAAGTTCCTGCCGGAATTCGGTTTGACGCGTGGTCGCCAGGATGTCCATGCGGTGTATGTGCCGGAGGCGAAGATCGACTTCGACAAGGAAGCGGAACGTCTGCGCAAGGTGATGGACGAGCATGACTGCGTGAACATCTTCGTGTCGGAAGGCGCGTGCGTCAAGCAGATCATCGCCGAGAAGCGGAAAGCCGGCGAAGAGGTGCCGATGGATGCGTTCGGCCATCCGCGGTTGGACAGCGTCAATGTGGGCGAGTGGTTCAAGAGCCAGTTCGCGAAGCGTTTGGGCGCGGAGAAGGCGAGCGTCTTCAAGAGCGGCTATTTCGCCCGTGCGGCGGCGCCGAACAAGAAGGACCTCCGTCTGATCCAGCAGTGCGCCGTGAAGGCGGTCGAGTGCGCGCTGGCGGGAATCGGCGGCGTGATCGGCAAGGACGAAGACAACCGCAACGAGCTGCGTGCGTGCGAATTCACGCGCATCAAGGGCGGCAAGCCCTTCAATGTGCGCAACAGCCGCTTCCGCAAGCTGCTCGACGACATCGGGCAGGCTCGTCCGCGCAAGACGCGCGTGGTGAAGAAGTAAGGGACGCGGATCTCGACAGAACAATCTCGTCTTTTGTCCTATTGGGGAAAGAACAAGAACATGGCAGAAGAAAAAAAGAAACTGGTTCGCGGTGTGGTCGTGGAATTCGACTTCACGGCGATTGACGGCGCTCAGATCCTTTTCGACACCGCGAAGAAGGTGTTGAAGGCGGCGGGCGTGAATCTCACCATCAAGCTCGAGGCGATGCGCCTCGTGGGCGGGAACTATCAGGGCGGCCTCAAGGAGCTCTTCGAGTCCCTCGAGGTGCAGGCGGATGCCGCGCAGGTCGCGCAGGAACTCGCCGAGGCCTTCAAGGCGGCGCTGAACGAAAAGGCCGTGGCGGCCGTGACGCCTGAATTCAAGGCGTTCGTCAAGGCGCTGACGGACAAGGGCCTGAAGGTGGTCATCGCCACGCGTTCGGATCTTGAGCAGCTCAAGCCGGCGTTTGCCGAATTCGATCCTGAACTCGTGACGATGTATCAGGAAATCGCGAGCACCTACGGCAACTGCAAGTGGGATGCCTGGCGTCGTGCCTGCAACCAGAACGGCCTGGTGGACATGCTCACGGCGGCGGTGACGGGTTCGGGCAAGGGCGTGAAGAGCGCCCTCGTGGCGGGTTTGAGCGCGCTGGCGATCGTGCACGACCACGTAGGCTACCAGGACTTCGGCGGCGCCGATGCGGTGGTGGACGCGTTCGATCCGAAGCTGGCGGACGTCATCGCCCAGATGCTGCACATGTGAGAGACATGACTGGCATTGAAAGACTCCACGAGATCATGACCTGTCTCCGGGATCCGGAGACGGGCTGTCCGTGGGACCGCGTTCAGACGCTGTCGACGCTCAAGCCGTGTGTCTTGGAAGAGACGTACGAGCTGCTGGCGGCGATGGATCGTCCGGACGACAAGGCGAACTACGTGGAGGAGCTCGGCGACGTGCTCCTCCAGGTGATGTTCCAATGCGTGATGGCCGAACAGGCCGGGAGTTTTTCGTTCGACGACGTGGCGAACGGCATTTCCGACAAGCTCGTGCGGCGGCATCCGCATGTCTTTGGCGACGTGGTGGCGAACGATCCCGCGACGGTGCTGAAGAACTGGGAGCAGATCAAGCAGCAGGAGCACAAGAAGGAAACGCGGCACAGTGCGCTCGATGGCGTACCGTCCACGTTGCCGGGGCTTCTGAAGGCGCAGCGCACGCAGGAAAAGGCGGCGCGTGTAGGCTTCGACTGGCAGGACGCGAAGGGACCGTTGAAGAAGATCCGCGAAGAACTCGCGGAACTTGAAGAGGCGGTGGCGGCACGGGCCGACGAAGCGGCGGCGAGCGACAATCCGGACAAGATGGGTCCGGCCTACGAGCACATGAAGGAAGAGCTTGGCGACCTGCTCTTCTCGGTGACCAATCTGGCGCGTCATATCAAGGCCGACAGCGAGTCGGCGCTTGAAGGGGCGACGGCGAAGTTCGCGCGGCGTTTCCGCGCGGTCGAGGCGGCGGCGAAGGCCGCCGGACGCGACCTCAAGACGATGACGCTGGATGAGATGGACGCCTTGTGGGAGGCTGCGAAGGGGGCCTCGGCCCCTGCGCGTTGAGACGGTCGTCAAAAAAGAAAAGAGATTTCAAATGAAGTGGACGAAGTTGATGATTCAGACGCTCCGGGAAGACCCGGGGGATGCGGAAATCGATTCGCATAAGCTGCTCGTGCGGGCCTCGCTCGTGAAGAAGGTCGCGGGCGGACTTTTCAGCTACCTGCCGCTGGGCATGCGCTCGCTGAACAAGGTGGCGAAGATCGTGCGCGAGGAGATGGACAAGGCGGGGGCGCAGGAAATCGTGATGCCGAT
>JAKSOY010000406.1 GCA_024405255.1 Kiritimatiellia bacterium | reverse complement strand
CCACTAGTACAGGAACCCGAACAGCCAGAGCGGGATCTTGTTGCCGATGCCGATTTCGGTATCATCGTTGACGACATACGCCGCCGGGATGTCCTTGACCTGGTCAAACCCCTTGCCCGCGCCACCGACCTCGAAATGCCAGGTGTTGTCGACAAGGAAATCCCCGACGCCGGAGAAAACCACCGCATGGTCCTTGCGCACCTGATTGTAGAAGAACGTCTCCCGCGCCGTGCCGCGGTTCGCGCGCGGCGTCAGCGCCTGCATCAGGTTTGTGTTGTCGCAGTAGATCTTCTCGGGCTTCGACAGGTTCTTGAGGTTCTCGCCCTTCGGGGGAACGAGCGCCAGCAGGGCCCCTCGATCGAGTGCGCCGAGGATCTTGAGCCCCGTATTGCGCTCCGTCTCCAGCTGCTGGTAGAGCCGCGACATGTTCGGCGACTGGGGGACGCTGGACGCGAGGATCATCAGCATCTTCTTCGCCTTGCGGACCGTTTCAACCGACACGTCCTCGACCGCCGGCCAGTCGGATTCCAGAACCTTGCTGACGATTGCGCGCAGGCGCTGCTGGTAGAGTCCGCCCGGTTCCTTGTAGAACGGATAATACCCGCATTCGAGGTATTTCTCGAAAAGCGGCAGCACGCGGACGGACGCCACGATGTCCTGCGCGATCTTCCGATGATTGCCGAGCACCTCCTCCAGCGTCAGCGGCGGAACGTCCAGCACGCCCTCAAACGCCAGGAACTCGCGGAATGACAGTCCCTTCAGCACATAACTTCCCTGCCGCCGCGCCAGATCGCCCTGCCCCTCCTCCAGTTTCAAGAGCGACGATCCGCTGTAAACGAAATTCAGTCCCGGGAACTGGTCGTAGGCGTTCTTGATCAGCAACGACCAGTCCTTGCCGAAATGATGCACCTCGTCGATGAAGACATGCGTATAGCCATGCGATTCGAAATAGGCGATCGCGTCACGGATGCCGTGCGTCGAAAACCACAAGTCATCCAAGCTGACGTAAACCCCCTTCCCGCCAACGCCAAATGACTCCTTCAGCCGCTGACGCATCAATGTCGTCTTCCCCGTGCCGCTCGCCCCTTTGATGCAAATCAAGCGCCCGTTCCAATCGATTTCAGAACTCAAATAGCGATGAAAATCCGTCGATACAGACGCCACCAACCGATCTGATGTATCAATCAGTTCCTTTATGTCTTCTGCATCTATCATCTCTGTCCTCCAATTGCTTAATGACTCAAGACATTAAAATCTACCGCTTTTTAGTTATTGCAAAAACTAAACCTATTGTGTTTTTAGTGTCTACAACAACTAACCGTGCAAATTATACCACAATCAGAATCGACAGAGCAATAGGGAACTTCACTTCCCGAACAGCGCTTTCGTGAGAATCCCCTACTTCACCATCAGCATGAGGCCGCCGGACTGCGACTCGACCGCGCCGATGTCGACGTGTCGGCTGAAAATGCGCGGCTTGCCGTTGAGGTCGGTCGCATAGAGCATCCAGTCCTCGTCCGCGCCGGCGTCGCGGCAAGGCGAGCTCGCCTTGATGCGCAGCTTGCCCTTGCGGAAGAAATAGCAGTCCGCGTCCGTCGAGCAGTTGGCGAAGCTCGCCGTGTCCAGCGCGAGCGGCGCATACTCCGCCCCCGTGTCGATGTTGACGTTGTCCTTGATGAGCGTGTTCCTGACCACGCCCGCGCCCGTCGCAATGACCGAGCCGAACGTGCCGAGGTTTGTCGATTCGGGCTCCGTTATCGCGTTGCCGACAACCGTATTGTTGATGAAACTGCCGCCTGCAACCACGGCGCCCGAAGCATAAGGATGAACGCCCGAGTTCCAGTAGAGCGTGAGCTTGTCGACGATATTCCAGGCAATCAGGGAATTGCGGATCTCGCCGCCCGTCTGGTACACGCCACCGCCGAGATCCCACGGAATCGCGCCGCGGTTCGAGTACGGCCCGGTGAAGTTGTTCGTCACCACGCAACGATCCATCAGTCCGGACGACTGATAGACGCCGATGGCCTCGTGCTGCCGGTTGTTTCCGTACATGGCCGAGAGCTTGTTGCCGTCGATCAGGCAGTCCGTCACGACGCCTCCGTCGTTGTGGAGCGCGGAATGCGGATACGAGTTGTTCTTCTCCGCGTCGTCGCCGCCGGCACTGTACATCCTACAGTTCGTAATGCGGCAGTTCCTGAGCGACCCCTTGTTGTAAACACCCGTGGCGCGGCCGACCGTATACCCTCTCGCGAAGGTGACGTCTTCGACCACGGCGCATGCGTTTTCAATCCAGGCAACGCGCCGCACGTCGCCGCCATCGAGAACGACGTCATCGCGGTTGCCCGTCGCGCCGACGATCTTCACCTCGTTCGTCAGCTGGAGCGTCGCGGCAACGGGATAAGTCCCCACCGCGACGATGATCTTCGTCCCATCCGCGGCAATCGCGAGCGCATCCTCGATTGTCGCGGCCGCCGTCTCCTCCGTCGCATAGGGCGTCTCCGCACCGGCATTGCCCTTCACGACGTACATCACAATCGAGTACGACGCGATCGTGAATGTGTGCGAGCACGTCGCCTCGCCGCCGTTCGTGTTCGTGACCTTGAGCGTCAC
>JAKSOY010000405.1 GCA_024405255.1 Kiritimatiellia bacterium | reverse complement strand
CCTTTTCATCTTAATCACCAGCCTTGCTGACGCGGCAGGGCCAGGCGGGCGTTGGCGGCGGACGAGTTCTTGAAGCGACGATTCGCGAAATCCCACTGCAGCTCGCGGTTCGGATCGAAAAGCGCCGCGACGCCCAAGAGCGAACACTGCGTCATCGCGCCCGCATAGGCGAAGTCGCTGCCGACCTTCGGGCCGCCCTTCACCGCACGGACGAATTCCGCGAACGGCTTCTCGTTCGGCGAGCCGCCCGGGATGCGCGCGTACTTCTGCTTGGGACACGCGTTGTCCGCGCGCATCTTCTCCAGCGTCCGGTCCGGCAGCAGACGCAGGTAGTTCGCGCCGTGGTGACCGTACTCGATGACACCCTTCGTGCCATAGACGAACGCGCCGTTGCACATGCCGTCGCGCTTCGCGCGCGCCTCCTTGCTGTCATACGGCGGAAAGAGCGCCATGTCGTCCAGATACTGTTCGGGCTTCGGCACGGTCTTGCAGGCGATGCCGTCGTACCACACGAACTTGAAGGGCTTGCCGTCCGGCTTCTGGTAGATGAAGGTCGTCTTCACGCCTTCTGGGAACGTCTCACCGTGAATCTCAGGACGCCACGCGCCAAACACCTCGGCCTTCACGCTGAGCGGCAGCCCGAACCCAAAGGTCCAGAAGATCGGATCCATCAGGTGACAGCTCCAGTCTCCGAGCGTATTGCAGCCGTACATCGTCCAGAACCGCCACACGCCGGGCAGGTACTTCGGACAGTACGGACGGTGCGGCACCGGACCCTGCCACTGCTCCCAGTCGAGCGTCGACGGGATGTCCCAGCTCTTCTTCAGCTCGTCCAGCTTGTCCATGAAGGTGTACTTCGCCGGACACCAGATGTGCGCCTCGGTGACGTCTCCGATGAGCCCCGCCTCAATCCACTCGCGGAAGTCGCGGATCGTGTCATAGGCGTGGCCCTGGTTCATCGCCTGCGTGACGAGATGCGGATTCTCCTTCGCCGCCGCGAGCATCGCGTCCATCTCGTGGAAGCTCTGGCAGAGCGGCTTCTCGCACTGCACGTGCTTCCCGCGGCGAAGGCACTCGATCGCCATCGTCGCGTGCCAGTGGTCGGGCGTCCCGATCAGCACCGCATCGATGTCGCGGTCGAGCGCATCCAGCATCTTTCGGTAGTGCGTGTAAAACGGCACTCCCGGATGCTTCGCGCACATCCCCTCGCTGCGCTTCAGGTCAACGTCACAGAGTCCAACGAACTTCGCACCCGCGCCTTCCAACCCGCTGATGTCCGCGCACGGACGCCCGCCACAGCCGATTGCAACCATCTGCACGGTTTCGTTGGCACGATAGGCGGTCGCGCATCCCGAGAAGATCATCGGGAATCCGAAGGACGCCGCCCCCTTGATGAATTCGCGTCTGTTCATGTCCCCATTATACCACAAACGGCACCGACGGACGCAAAATCACTTCACATGACTCCGCGAAATCAGCGCCAATGATCAGCGCCGCCGCACGCCCGAAGCGCGGAGAAGGACCGCAGATCCGGCAGCGGACGATCCGCAAAGGTCAGCGTAAAGCTCACCTCGTCGGCGGCCAGCGCCATTCCACCCGTCGTCAGGGCAACCGCCACGCAGAAGACGCCGCACGCCATCTTCAGCGACGATTCCAAAGTATTGCAATACTTGAGAATCATAAAATCACCTTCCAATGTCCACCCTTATCGGGACCGATGCGGATAGTCCGTCGACCTTCTGCAAGCCGATGGCCGTCGCCCAGGCCTCGGCACGTTCACGCTTCCCCGGCTCCTTCGCCCTGAAGTAGCCGCGAAACCCGCTCAAGCTCGGATTATAGTATGTCATGTTGCGCCCTCTTTACCGCCCTCGACCTTGCGGATGTCCGAGAGCTTGGCCCGCCACGCATCCGGGTCGCCCTTCGGTCGCGTCAACTCGCCGGTCGCGGCGTCCAGCACGCAATCGCCGCCGGTAGTCGCAAACGTCAGCTTCTGTCCGTCTGAGGAGACGCGGCAGCTGCCCCAACGCAAGGGACCCGAGCACGGACCGCGCAAGACCTCCTTGATCTTGAATTTGTCGATCAGCTTCTTGGCCGTGAAGAGCCGCACGTCCAGCGTCACCAGATCCGGCGTCTTGTCATCCTCATAGACCAGCACCCAGCGGTCCGTGCCGGGAATCGCGATCGGGCCGCCGATCTCATCGAGATTGTACGCCCACCTCGTCGCATACGAGAGATCGTTCGTCCTGCCGCCTGAAGCGATGTAATAGCGTATGCCCTTGAAGTGCGTCGGACCGCCTCCGTCGGGGCCGAACACGACCTCCCAGTTAGCCCGGCATTCGCTTTGAAGAATCGCCTCCTGCGGACGCCCCGGCTCGTTCCTGACGGCCACAACCCTGAACGGACCTTCCTCGCTCCCCGTATAGAACATCAGACACCCCGACACCATGACCAAGGGCAGGGAACACAAGACAATCAAAGCCGCCTTTTTCATTCTGTTCCTTTATCGTATGTCATACATCGTCGCAAAGAGTCCAGTTCAGCATCGGCACGTTCGCAAAGTGGCGGTCGCAGGAACAAAGCCGGCCGCCGATCTCCATCGTCTCCGCCGCGATCCAGATGTCATTCG
>JAKSOY010000404.1 GCA_024405255.1 Kiritimatiellia bacterium | reverse complement strand
GGCATTTAGTTTGGCAATCCACCCTTCCGCACTAACGCAGGATGATGGTGTTGACAATCTGACGGACAATGTGGTATACTGTTCTTGGAATTACCCCATTTTTTTCTGGGGGCCTTCCAAGCGCATAGTTTAGCGGATTTAGGGACGAATGTCCACACCGAAATGATATTATTTTTAATGTAATTTTACCCCCCCCGTCAATATTTTGCAATTATAACAAAAACGACGCGCGATCGCCGACCGAAATGGAGACGAGGCAAGGCCGTCGCGCATGGAAAGCCAGGCGCGAATCAGCCCCGTCAGAGGCGGGAAAACGTTCCGGAGAGCGTACTTCTCGGGCGTTTTCAGCCCCTCATCCGCTTGAATAGTCGAAGTCGAACTCCATCTGCGGGCTGGGGCGCTCCTTCTTCTTCGAGATGGCGGGGGCCCAGCGGGCATGCCGCATGAAGAGGTCGCGCACGCCGTCCGCGATGGCGTAGTAGTGGAACTCGGGCGTTCCGAAGATGCGCCGCGCGACGTTCGTGATGTGCTGGCGCAGCACCGCGCGCTTCTCGTAGAGCCCCAGACGCACCGCGACGAAGTACGTCACCGCCAGCACGAGCGCGGCGACGTTGCGCACGCGCGCGAACATCAGGTTGCGCACCTCCTCGACCTTGTAGGACTGCTTCACGAACCGTATCGTCTCCTCGACGCGCCAGCGCGTGAGATACCCCTGCACGACCTCCCACACCGCGTCGCGCGTGTCTTCAAGCGCAAGCGTGGTCAACAGGAACATCGGCGTCTTCCCGAACCCCCGCACGACGACGAGACGCAGCCGCGCCCCGCTGGCATCGGGGCGTTCGTCGTCCTTCGGCAGCGAAACGTCGATGACGCCGAAGGATATTTTCGTGGGTTCGTCCTCGCCGTAGGCGTTGAACTCGACCCAGGCCTCGTAGGGCGTGCGGCATATCTGCGCCACACGCTCAACCTCCATGAGATGCCTGCGCCAGACCAGTCTGCGCGTCTTGATCAGCCGGACGATGAAGTCCAGGCCGTTCCTGAGGAAGTGGAAGAAGAACTCGATGCGGTCGCCGCCGCGGTCGTAGACGTAGATTCCGCGCCGCTTCGTCTCCGCACGTATGGAATCGACGACCTTCTCGACCTCGTCGTTCTCGCTCGTGTAGAGGGGATCCTTCGCCGACCACACGCGGAACTGGAGCGGTACCACGCGCCGGCCTCCGTTCTCGCAGGCAACGGCCATGCACCCCCAGTATCCGAGGCCCTCGCCCTTTTCGCCCCGGCTGCCGTCCCAGGTCCGCGCGAGGTAGTCCATCTTCTTCGCGTACGGCTTCTGGATGTCGGAGGGATCGACGATGATCAGCGTCCGACGGTGGACGAGACGGGCGGCCTCCTTCATCACCGCCTTGTGGACCAGGTCGCCCAGGGACGCCGTGCCGAGATTGCGGCAGAGCCGCTCCTCCGTCTTTTTGGGGGTTGTCCCCTCGCGCAGCTCATGGCCGATGCGCGTGAGCAGAACGGACTTGGCGGCCTGGATGCCGAAGAGCATCTGGCCGATGAACTTCAGCAGGGGAACGGAAAAATGGGGAGAAAATATCCCCAGAAATTCTTCAAGTTGTGCTCGCGTCTGAAGGGCGATTTTGCTATCATACATGCGCGGTTCCTTTTCCGCCTTTGTTTTTTTGCAATCGTATTGTATACGATCTTGGGCTCGAAGGGAACCGTCTTATTTTGCCGAAGGCAGATGAAACGGCCTCTGCCGGATTTTCGGCGGCCAAGTTCCGGCCGGCGGCTCGCGGAGAGTCTTGCGGGCCCGACGGGCCCAAAGCCCGCCCTCGCAACGCGAGGGTCTGCCCCGAAGGGGACGGGCGCCCGCAACTGCACGAGGGGCCTGTCGGGGGCGCCCGCAAGATCTCGGAGGGAGCCGCCGGACGGAACGACGCCGCCGGACGCGAAGCTCCCTTCAAAAGCGGTTTTCCACTTGCCGCAAGGCCAAAACACGCACCAAACCCTTTATTTTCAAGGGTTTTAAGATTTCAAGCCCTCAAAAAATGGGGTAATTCCAGGTCAATTCAAATGAATATTCTAACTGATTTTCATTCGGAAATCCATAGAAAGTTTCAACGCACCGACAAATCAAAGACAATTGATTTCTGTCCTTAAATGAGGTATAATGTGTGCCCAATTTATCCATTGGGACAAAAAGTCACGATGAAGCGGTTTTTCGACAAGGTAGCCAAGAATCTCGACAAGTTGGATGTCGACAGCGTACGTGGGCAGTTCAAGGGGCTCGCGAACGAATTTGCTTTCCTGGAGGCCGTCTTCCGCGCGCTGGGCGAAGGCATCATCGTCGCCTCGGCCGAAGGCGCCCTCGCCTATGCGAACCCCGCGGGTTGGGACTGGGACGACCTGCTCGCGCCCGCCCGCAGCGCGTCGGACTGGACGCGCGCCGCGCTGCGCGAGATCGAGATCACCTACCCCGAGCACCGCATTCTCGAAGTGCAGTCCATGCCCAACGGCGACGCCACGATCGTCATCCTGAGAGATGTCACGCAGGCGCACGCGCGCGAGGCCGACGCCGTCGAATCGGGGCAGATCGCCGCCATCCAGCAGCTGGCCTCCGGCGTCGCCCAC
>JAKSOY010000403.1 GCA_024405255.1 Kiritimatiellia bacterium | reverse complement strand
TCGAGAGGATGCCGTAGTAGTGGAAGAGCGAGCGGAAGTTCGCCGGCTCGATCAGGCGATCCGCCGGGAAGCTCGGCACGAGCTCGAACGGGATGCGCCCCGTGGCGGCGATCTCCTCGGTGAGCGACGAGACGTCCTCGACGTTCGGCTCGCCCATCTGGCGCTGGAGGTCGACGATCGTCTCGAGCTTTTCGTAGTCGGTCGCGATGTTGACGTCCACCATGTTCTCAGGCGGACGCCCCTTGGCGACGAAGTGTTTCAGGTGGTAGAGCACCATGTCGCTGTTGAACACGCTCTCGCGGCCGACAGACTCCTTCGCGAAGCAGTAGCCGTCATACCACGGCTTGATGCCGGCGACGATCCGCTCGGGGTCGCCGTCGACATACTTGCCCGTCCCCTTGAAGTCGCGGTACATCTGCAGCGTCTCCTGCTCGGAGAAGCCGAGCATCGCGTTGAAGTCCTCGTCCTGGGAAATGTTCGCGGCGATGTTGAACCCGCTCGTCAGATCGTCCATCGTCACGGGCGAGACGCCCGTCATGAAGATGCGATCAAAGTTACCCTTGAACTTCTTGAACCATTCGCGGTAGAATCCAGTCCCGTGCGTGATGGTACGGTACGGCTCGTTGCCCGACGAACGGATGAGCGCGTTCGTGAAGTTGTCGTATTCGTCGATGACAAGGTAGAGTGGCACTCCGCGCCCTTTCGCACGGGCCGTCACAGCCAGAAAACGCCCTAGCGGATTCCGATCCAGCAGTTCACGGCGGAACTCCTCACCATAGACATCCGGATTGTCATCTACGAAACTCAAGAAGCGCTCAGAGAGATAGGTGTCGAAACATTCTTGTAAAGAATGTCCCCCCACCGCACCCGCTTGCGAGAAGTCGAGTGCCAGCACCATGTATTTGTTGCGGTTCGGTGTCGGATGCGCGCCAATCCAAAGGCCGCCGAAGAGCGTCTCGAAGTTCGCCGCCTCGCGCCGGTCGTAGTAGCATTGCAGCATGCTGGTGAAGAGCGACTTGCCGAAGCGCCGCGGCCTGACGAAGAACACGAACGAATCCCGTGCCTCGAGTTTCGCCAGATACTCGGTCTTGTCGATGTAGTACCATCCCTCATTACGGATTCGCTTGAAATCCGCAATGCCGTAGGGAATCTTCAGATTGTCCTTCATCTCGCTCATTTGCGAGTATTATAGCAAAAAATCAGACACACCGCAAAGAGGAAGCCCCAGGTGCCAGGGTTGACCAATTAGGAATTGAGTCCAACCCCTGAAAGGCGTTGAACCGCAACGGGCGAAACGCCTCTTCCCTTAATGTGCAAATGTGTAAGTGTGTAAACGGGCAGTTTGCGATGGTGAGTACCAGTACCAATTGCTGTCGCATACAGTCCGTATGCGTCAGACTCGGGACTGCACTGATACTGGCAGTTGCACACTACCCGCTTGCAGACTTGCACATTTGCACATTGAGGGAAGAGGCGCCTCGCCCGTTGCGGCACAACGCCTTTCAGAGGTTGGACTCAATTTTAAATTGGTCAGCCCTGGCGTGCGGCACTCCGATGCGGCCCCGCGCCCCCTCCGGCCGGACGGGAGGGGTTCGACTCGGGAATGCGGGACGGTTCGCCAGCGCCTTGCCCACCTTGTCCTTCAGGACCCGGACGTTCTTCGCGGTGACGATGGCGTCCTTGTAATTCGCGAGATTCGCCTTCTCCGCCTCGGTGCCGTTGGCGCGGACGAAGTCGGTCAACTTGGCGAGCCGGGGCGTCGCGACTTCGCGAATCGGCTACATGAGCGCGACGGTCGCGGGGCTCTCGGTGCGGGAATAGTCCACCAGATGGCTGGTGCCGTCCTTTTCGATCTGGTACTGGATGGTGTGCCTGACGCCGTTGACGTCGCCCGACGCCGTGTACAGCACCGAGCCGTCCTCCTGGAGCGTGAACAACTTGTCCACGGGGTAGTGGTCGGCACCGCCTTCCCCTCCCGCTTTCACGCCGGCGAGCGTCAAGAAGGAGTTGCCGGCCTGGCCGCACAGGTAGCACATCGTCTTGAGCTGGTTGGACACGGAATTGCCGTTCTTGTCGCCGCCGCCCACGAGTAGGTTCATGGCCTCCATCAGTTCAGACTTATGCTCATTCGCGAAACCGTTGCCGGCCATCTTGGGAATGTCGAGCGTGTATGCGACCTTGCCGCTGCCCACCTGGATCGAAGAAATCCCTTCAATGCGCGGGATGTCGCCGGCAATGACGTCGAGGAGTTTCTGTTCGTCGGCGTTGACGTACTCCTTGCTGTTCACGTCGTAGGCCGAAGCATTGTGCGAGACCTGGATGTCGCCGACCTTTTCGCCCAAAAACAACTTGATGGCGACGTCCATCGAAACGCCGTATTCGACCACGGGCTCCATGAGGAATATCAGATCGTCAACGAAATTGTCAAGGGAATCCAACAAACCGCCACCCCACCTTTGCGGGGCTTTTGGATATTGCTGGATTGCCTCGCCCAAAAGTTTCAGGGCGATGCCATTGTTCAAATCCTTGGTGGTGCCCCCGTTTTCGGGCATGTCCTCCCCGACAATGTTCTTCCAGATGTCGTTGATGGTCAGCGTGCCGTTTCTCTGACGGATGGCCATGAGTTCGGTTCGGTGGTCGACC
>JAKSOY010000402.1 GCA_024405255.1 Kiritimatiellia bacterium | reverse complement strand
GCTCGTCACGGCGACATCCAGCGTCCCCGCCGCGCCGCAGAGCATTTCGCCGCGCGCATTCCGAGTCGCATTCGCGCCACGATGGTCCAGCACAACGTCGCACTCGTTCGTGTTCCATTCGGCCGCCCACTGGTAGCCCGTCGTGCCGTTCTCCTCCAGCACGAACCGCACGGGCTCTCCCGCCCGCCGCTCGACGACGAGCTCGCCCGGCACGTCCCTGAGCGAAAATGTCGTCCCGTTCTTGAACGGAACCGCAGCTGATGCGGCCATAGAAACCATCACACTTACCAGACATGCAAATTTCATAGCCTTATTATATCACGCCTGCACACTTCGCTATTTGTACTGACTCAGCAAATCCAGCATCTTCCGGTCGAGCCTATGGCCGTGGAAGTCCTCGTACTGCGCGTCGGCGCGGCCCGAGTCGATGATGCCGAAGGCACCCTCCAGGTTCCAGAGCGCCCACCCGAGGTTTTTCTCCTTCCAGAGCTTCAGGCAGTGCTCCATCCACTTCAGACACGTCTCGTGCGAGACCTTGTTGTAGCAGCCGAACTCGCCGATCATCGCCGGGTAGCCGCTCGGCACGGCCTTTATGAACTTCTCGAGCGTCGTCTCCGGCTTTTCGAAGATCCAGCGGCTGTCGACGACGGACGGATCCATCGGCCAGCCCGGATCCCTCTTCGGCTGGTCCTTGATGTACCACGCGCCGAAATGGGAGATCGCATGCGGCGTGTAGCCGCGGAAGGCCTGCCCGGTCGAACGCACCGAGTAGAACTCCTTCACCGGCGTCGAGGCGACGTGATTTCCGTCCAGCATCACAAAGCGATTCGGATCCTCCTCGCGGATGGCAAGGACGGCGTCGCCGAAGACACGTACATACTGCTCGGTCGAGAAGCCCGCCGGCTCGTTCAGGAGATTGAAGGACAGCGCCTCGTTCGGAATACCGCGGTAGCGTTTCGCAAAGACCCGCCACAGGTTGACGAACGCCTTCTGTGCGAGCGGATCGGACTGCAGCCTGATCGGTTCTGGATCCCAGTTCGCGATCGTGAAGCCCGGCGAGCGGTGAAGGCAGATCTGAACGTGAATGTGATGTTTGCGCCCCCATGCAATCGCCTCGTCAAGCTGAAGGTAGCCCTCTTCGCGCAGCTTGAAATAGTCGTTCGTCGCGGCGAAGTTGCGGTAGTCCATCGGCAGGCGCGCGAAGTTGAAACCCCACTCCTCAAGCCACCGGAACTGCTCTTCGCGAAATCCCAGCGCCCGCGAATCGGTCTTCTTCCCGGGTTGCGCGAACAGTCCGAGCAAGTTGAATCCGTGCCAGGGCTTCGCGGGCTTCCACGAGGCAGTCGCCGGATCAGGATCGCGCTCGACCGGCGGCGGCGAGTCGTGCCATTTGCCGACTTCGGCATGAAGGCGCTTGAACATCGCGGTGATTTCAGGATACGGCACGCCGCGCTCGTTGACGAGACCGTAGTTCGTGTTCTCGGGAAACGCCTTGGAGATGCCGTTGTACGGCTCGTCCACCCACATGAAGTAGTCGTAGCCGACGAGATACGGCAGCGAAAGGAACGTCTTCGCACAAAGTTCGGTCGCCGCCGCGCGTTCCTTCTGGGTCAGGAAACGCTGTCCCGCTCCGTTCGTGCAGGGCAATCCCGAATCAAGCGCCGGGAAACTCCACTCCGTAATCAACACCGGACGCTTCGCCCAGCCGTAAACCCTGTCGATGTCGTCGGTCATCTTCGTTCCCCACCGCCAGCGCATGACGTTGCGGTCAAGGTCGGCCTCCGGATAGATGTTGAACGTGAGGATGTCGGCATAGCGTCCAGCCACCTCCCAGACGACCTTATCCGCACCGCCCATGCCGGCAAACCGACAGCCGAGAATCAGGTGGTTGGGATCCGCCTTCTTCACGGCGGCCGTCGTGATGCGAAAGTATTCTTCGGCAACGTGTCCGAGAAAGGCACGCTTCAGTTCGTCACCCTTCAAACCGGAATGGTCCGCCGCAAACGCCTCCAGCGCCCGACGGGCGGAATGTGCTTTCGGCTTCTTCATCACCTCGTCGTAGACGCCGGCGAATCCACCCCAGTCTCCCGTGCCCCACCACCGGAGCTCGTTGTCGAGAAAATAGCCAAGCAGGTCGCCATCATCCTTCATGGGCGCACAGACCTCCGCGGCCATTCGCTCGCAATGCGCCGCAAAATCAGGATGAAACACGTTCGGCAACGCACTGCACGGACGCCCCTCCTGCGGCGTGATCCAGTGCTCGTCGGTCCAGTCGTCACGCGTACCGAACTTGTTCCCGAAGTTGATTTCCCACGCATGGGCGAGTCCGCGATGCCGAAGCGTCGCGTCCGCACCCGTGCCGAGCATGTTGAAGCCCCAGTCCTTGAGCCGCGCCAGCGTCTCCTTCTCCCATTCGGACGGCGAGGCGTAGTGCGCGTCGTTCCATTCCTTGTAGTGAAACCGCTTACCGTCGACCTCGCAGCCGTGTCCGCGGTAAATCACCCAGTCGACGCCGCGGATAATCGTCCGCTCGCCTTTTCCGTCACGCACCCACCAGCGTCCCTCCGGCGTCTTTTCAACCGAGTAGAACCCGGTCCCGGCAGACCAGACGGCCGGAGTAATCAACGAGCAGAGAACGAAACCAAACAACTTGTTCATGTCAGGCATCCTTTCTCTCCAGTTTTTC
>JAKSOY010000401.1 GCA_024405255.1 Kiritimatiellia bacterium | reverse complement strand
CCATCGACAGCAACCACCACTCGCCCGTCGTGCCCGTCAGGTAGAAGCCCGCAAGCCCGCCCTTGAGCCCGTGCTCGACGATCCGCGCGATCGCCTCGGAATCGACCCGACCCTTCTTGTCATACGGCGTGAAGAGCGCCGCATAGGCGCCCGACATTCCCTTGAAGCACTTCTCTGTCAGCTTGATGTTCATCGATCATCCTCTTTTGCCGCATATTATAGCAGTTTCCACGGATTGGTCGGCATAATTTTCTCTCCAACCCTTTTATATCCCCCGCACTTCGGACTCTGTGGTATAATACGCTCAAAATGGTTGCCGACAAAATCACCTACTGCGACGAACCCGGCTACCGGGTTCTCGACCTCCGGCCCGACGGGATCGACTGCATCCCCGTCGACTTCAGTTGCTCACTTGCCGCCGCGCCAACCCCACCACTCCAATGGGGTCAGCTGCATGCGGCTATTTCCGTCCTTGCACGCTGCAAACCCGAGGAGCACGGCAGATCAGCTCGTCGATGATGCGGCCGATTTCCGTCTTGCTGACCTTTTCGGCGATCCGCAGGTGCGGGCCGCACTCCTCGTCTGGAGCCCACTCGTTCTTGCCGTCCGTGCCGATCATGCGGTATGTGCCGCGGTGGACATTGAAATAGGCATCCGTCCCGCGCACGGCCGCCAGCACCGCCGTCTCATCCCACGCGGAACGCCCTCCCATGCCGAAGGCCGCCCGGAGCTGTCCGGCGGGATCGGCCTTGATCTCCGCCCGCGTTGGGATATTCTTCCGGAAAATATCCGCCACCGGACTCCCCTTGAGGTCCATCTCGGCGACCGCACGCCCGGCATAGACATCCCAGCCGTATTCGAAGTCGGAGAATACGACCGGCGTCGGCCAGTTCTCGAAGGCGAACTTGGACGAAGCCGCGTCAAAGCGCGAATTGTACTCGTAGCCGTAAGGATATCTGCAGGCCATCGCCACCCAGCGCTTCACCTTCTTCGCGACAAGTGCCGTGCCGTCCAGCGGCGAATACTTGTCGCCTTTCGTCTCCAGCAGACGCCTCATGTTGGTGATGAATCCGGTCGTGCAGATGACGACGCTGCCATCGGGCTGGGTCGCAAGCACCTTGCGGTAGGTCTCATTCGCATCCGGCGAATCGTCCGCGTCGGCAAACTCATACCAGCCGGGATAGTCGGCGAGAAGCTTACGGTACTTGTAGTGACCCCCGTCGCGTTTCGGGTCCGGAGGCAGCGACTTGTCGATTTTCACCTGATTCCCAGGATCAATCCCATTGACGCCCATCCCCTTGGGGGCGCCGACCGGCAGGTCTCTGCGTCCGTAATACGTGTTGATGACCTGAATCGCACCGACAGACGCGTTACCACGCGTCGAAGAAACCGTGGCGAGAATTTCGGCTTCGCCCGCATCGGCCAGTGCATGCAGGCACGCCAGTGCCCCGACATCGTCGAAGTCTCCGATCATGTCCGAGTCGAAGATGATCCTGACGGGTTCGGCAGATAGCGAAACCGCCGTCAGCACACTCAAGGATAAAAGAAATGCTCTCATGTCTCCGTTTCCTGTGGTTCAGAATGGAAATGTCATGTGCGCGGAGGCGCGGTTCTCGGACAAGATCTCGTCCCACTCGCGCGGACGCAGCTCGCCCGCGGCAAGCGGTTTCGGGAAAAAGAAGTCGTTCTCGACCAGTTGAAGCTCGGCGCGATCCGCGAAGGTGCGCATCACGGCGTAGCCGATGTCGCCCCACCAGCCGGTGGACGGCAGACAGACCGAACGCTTCACCGCACGCCGCAAGTAGGCCCCGTCATTGTACCAGTTCCTGCGCCAGCGGTGATTGTGCCCGTGGATGTATCCGACGAAGCGCGGACAGTCGACAAACGCCGAAGTGACCTTGTCCTTGCCGATGAGCACCTCTTCCGGCTGGTGGTGGGCTCCGACGAAGTACGGGCGTTTCGCATTCTTCGCCCACGCCTTCAGCCAATCTTGCTGGTTCTGGTCCAGCGCACCGGAGACTTCGTTCCACGATCCCTCACCCTCCGGATTCTCCCGAAGCGAGTCCATGAGAAGGAGATCCGCCGTGCCGAGGTCGATGACCGAGACCAGACGTCCCGGGATCGGCGTGATCTCGGCCTGGCGCGGATGAGCCTTGAACAAAGGCTCGCGGTGGTCGTGGTTGCCGGTCGTCACGAACACGTCAATTCCAGCGTCCTTCAGGCGATTGAACCCCGGCAGGGACTGCTCGTAGTCCTGATGCCAGCCGAACCAGAGCGCAACGTCACCGAAGACGACGACGCGAGCGGGCAGAGGGCGCATCGCGAGGATCTCGTCAATCGCCTTCTCGAAAAGCGGATTCTGGTAATCGGGCTGCGCCCCCCATTTCGTCTTGATGTCGGCACTCGCAACATGGATGTCCGACAGGAAGACGGAAAGGTTCGGGTCCTTTCCGCCCGCGGCCATCATCGCCCTTGCGACCGTCGGCACGGCAGTCGCCGCCAGTACACCTGCAAAAAAACTTCGCCTCGTCGTAACCATCGCTTCAACCCTTTCGTTTATCTGATCTTCAATATGGGGTTTATTATATCATATCAAACCTTTGCAGTGACAAAAAACGAGATTGGGTGCGTGCCCCCGCGATTCGTTAGAATAGTGTGCACCCGACCGGAGAAGATGGGCTTTTCCGGCA
>JAKSOY010000400.1 GCA_024405255.1 Kiritimatiellia bacterium | reverse complement strand
CGCCACGACGCCTTGTCAAAGTCAATCGCCGCAAACCGAACCGTATCATCCGCCAGCAACGGATAGACCCCCATCGTAAACGGTCTGCCCTTCTCGTCCGTTCCGCGAAGATGATTCGCGATGACGCGGTCGGAAATCGGCTCGAACTGCCGCACCGGGCACTCGGCGCAAGTGATCGACACCTTCTTGGATCCCCCGCGTCCGAACGCTGCGCATTTCGGACAAACCCCTCTGATCCATTGATTCGCACAGGCCGGCTGATAACCCGTCTTCCCCGCCTTCGACTCCCAACGTTCGGCAAAGACGTCCTCGCGCCCGCAAAACATCGCCCGAAAGAGACGAATCTTCTCTTCCGGCGAAGACTGCATCGTCACGACTCTGCCCGCATCTTGCATCGGCGGTAGTATACCAAATCTCAACCCACCGAGTTGCGAACGCTTTCGTAAAACGTGTTGCTCGGTCTACAGCATTTTGCTCGGTCTACGAAATCCCCTCGGCGTCTTCCGGATCGTCGATTTCTTCTTCGCAAACGCCACTCGAAAATCTGTCGTTCGGGTCAAAGCGATCCTGTTTGGCTACATGGAACACCGTCATATTGTCGTCATCGAAGACGGTCAGGATCGGACCACCGTACATCACGTCCTTACGGACTTCGCACGTGCAGCTGCCATTGCAGCAGTTCTCCAGACACTCGGCGACTTTGTCCTTCAGCATGTCCCAAAGCTGGCTGTAGCGTCCCACCATGACGGTCGGGCTCGAATCTGGCGGATAGTCAACGTCCGAGAATGATTCGAGAACGGCTACATCAAAGTCTACCTCGTCAAAATAACGCAACTTGCAATAGCGATCAAAGAAAGGATGCACCAACTTCTGAATAACATTGTCCGCGTCATCTTCAGGTGCGTTCTCCTCTAGGATTTCCAACTCCATGCTCCATTTCGGTGTGGCGGGCATACCCACGGGAATCGCATCGTCCCGCTCGGCTGTTACGCCCTTTGGCGTCCAGAACGGACTTTTTCTTTCAACGGCTTCACGCTCTTCCGCCACGGACTTCGCGCCGCAGCAGGACTTGTACTTCTTGCCACTGCCACAAGGGCAGGGCGCATTGCGGGGAATCTTGCACTTATTCGCGTTTGCAGTCTGATCAGGCATAAATTTCCGTTCTCCTTTCCTCATCGGATCGACTCGCTCCGAGCTTGACAGAATTCCCTTGCGGATGCGACACCTCGTAAAGCCCGAACCCGTCCGGCGCATCAACCGTCCGCACCTTCATCGGCTCGACCTTCGCCCGCTCCTGCCGCTTGGCACGCTCCTCCGCATCCGTCGTCCGCCACGTTTCCCGCTTGATCTTCTTCGATTTCATCGTTCTCCCCATCCGGATGCTCGCCGCCTTCCGTCAGTTCGCGTACGGCACGGTCGAAATCGCTTTTGTATTGGATCATCTCACGTCGCCGGTATTCGCGAAATTCGGCGATGGCCTTGCGACACGCCTCCTCGTGGGAAATCGAACCGTTGCCCGTCAGCAACTGACGACCAGAAAGCGTCAGGAGCGCATCAAGCTTCGCAACCCAATCTTGCATCCGCATTGTCAGGCGTCTTGCCCAGCGAAGAAATGGCACTGAGATCCAGCAGGGCGTCGATCTTCTTCTCATCTGTATCAGCAATCGAGAAGCGTCCTCCCAACCCAACGCAGATTGCCGTCGTGATGGCAGTAGATGCCCCGCACCTTGCCATCGGGAAGCTTCTTGCAAATCAAACAACGCATGCTCATTTCTCGCCTTCCTCCTCTGCCCATTACTGAATTGTCTCCACACCGTACTCGGCAAATCTGTGGTCGCCCGTCACCACGGTCAGGTCATTGAGCAACGCCGTCGCGATGATGAAGCGATCCGCCGGATCCTTATGAAACTCAGGCAACGCCGAGGCGCGAAGCGAAATCGAGTTGTTGACCGGCAATTCCTTCATCTCATACTGTTCCACGAGCAGCTCGGCAAGACGCGTAGGAGAGACAGGAAGTTCCAGATCGCCGGACTTGACCAGCCGAGCAATCTCCCAAATTGAAATGGACGAAAAACAAAGCAACTCCGCATCACGCATCGCGCCACGAGCGAGTTTTGACAGCTTTCCGTCCCCTGTCGTCAGCCAAATGATTGCGCACGTATCAACCAAAAGTTTTCGCATCAGGAATTCTCCCAGTCTGACGAATTGTCACCGAACCAATCGCCATGCATCTTCACCTTGCCGGGGAATCCGGGCAACGGTGACAGATTGCGCTTGGGAGCAACGGGAACAATCTTGGCAACGGGACGGCCATAGCGCATGATCGTAATGATCGCCAAATTATTTTCGACCTCCGACAGGACACCGGAGAATCTTGCCTTAGCTTCATGAACATTCAATACCGTCGGCATAACCCATCCTTTCGTTTGACCTTATTATATCAAATCTGTGACATGTTGACCATGATTCAATCCTATCTCGCCGCCAACAGGGTGTGAATAAAAAGTGTAAGGTCAGGATTGCGGCTCATGCCGCAATCCTGAAGTTTGATCGGAGAGTCGCCCTCAGGAGTGCGATGCCAGCCGCGTTCTTGTGCCGCCAGTGCATTCCCGCGAGCTTGCATCGTGCAGCGACGGACAAAATGGGGACAGTCCACCTCGGAGAAAGGATTTGTGAGCTGAAGGCACAACGCAAGACACCACGGGGGCGAATGAC